>NZ_CP117416.1:127500-427500 GCF_028606985.1 Paenibacillus kyungheensis
CAGCGAAAGCGAGTCTGAATAGGGCGACTGAGTACGTGGACGTAGACCCGAAACCAGGTGATCTACCCCTGTCCAGGGTGAAGGTACGGTAACACGTACTGGAGGCCCGAACCCACGCACGTTGAAAAGTGCGGGGATGAGGTGGGGGTAGCGGAGAAATTCCAATCGAACCTGGAGATAGCTGGTTCTCCCCGAAATAGCTTTAGGGCTAGCCTCGGAAGTTGAGTCGTGGAGGTAGAGCACTGATTGGATGCGGGGCCCGCAAGGGTTACCAAGTTCAGTCAAACTCCGAATGCCACAGACTTTATTCCGGGAGTCAGACAGTGAGTGCTAAGATCCATTGTCGAAAGGGAAACAGCCCAGACCATCAGCTAAGGTCCCCAAGTGTGTGTTAAGTGGGAAAGGATGTGAAGTTGCACAGACAACCAGGATGTTGGCTTAGAAGCAGCCACCATTGAAAGAGTGCGTAATAGCTCACTGGTCGAGTGACTTTGCGCCGAAAATGTAACGGGGCTAAACACACCACCGAAGCTATGGCTTGATACTTTGTATCAGGGGTAGGGGAGCGTTGAATGAAGATTGAAGGTGTACCGCAAGGAGCGCTGGACCTCATTCAAGTGAGAATGCCGGTATGAGTAACGAAAAGATCAGTGAGAATCTGATCCGCCGAAAACCCAAGGATTCCTGAGGAAGGCTCGTCCTCTCAGGGTAAGTCGGGACCTAAGGCGAGGCCGAAAGGCGTAGTCGACGGACAACAGGTTGAAATTCCTGTACCACCGAAAGCCGTTATGAGCAATGGGATGACGCAGGAGGATAGTGACGCGGACTGATGGATGTCCGTTCAAGCAGTGAGGCTGGTATGTAGGCAAATCCGCATACCCCAAGGCCAGGCTGTGATGAGGAGCGAAAATTACAGTAGCGAAGGTCATGATTTCACACTGCCAAGAAAAGTCTCTAGCCAGGAAGCAGGTGCCCGTACCGTAAACCGACACAGGTGGGTGAGAAGAGAATTCTAAGGCGCGCGGAAGAACTCTCGTTAAGGAACTCGGCAAAATGACCCCGTAACTTCGGGAGAAGGGGTGCCCCGGTAGTGTGAATAGCACGAGGGGGCCGCAGTGAAAAGGCCCAAGCGACTGTTTAGCAAAAACACAGGTCTGTGCGAAGCCGCAAGGCGAAGTATACGGGCTGACGCCTGCCCGGTGCTGGAAGGTTAAGGGGAGTGGTTAGCGCAAGCGAAGCTATGAACCGAAGCCCCAGTAAACGGCGGCCGTAACTATAACGGTCCTAAGGTAGCGAAATTCCTTGTCAGGTAAATTCTGACCCGCACGAATGGCGTAACGATTTGGGCGCTGTCTCAACGAGAGATCCGGTGAAATTTTAATACCTGTGAAGATGCAGGTTACCCGCGACAAGACGGAAAGACCCCATGGAGCTTTACTGCAACTTGATATTGAACTGGGGTGCGATTTGTACAGGATAGGTGGGAGCCGTAGACATCGGAGCGCAAGCTTCGGTTGAGGCGCCGTTGGGATACCACCCTGATCGCATTTGAGTTCTAACCTCGTACCGTGATCCGGTACAGGGACCGTGTCAGGTGGGCAGTTTGACTGGGGCGGTCGCCTCCTAAAGTGTAACGGAGGCGCCCTAAGGTTCCCTCAGAATGGTTGGAAATCATTCGAAGAGTGTAAAGGCATAAGGGAGCTTGACTGCGAGACAGACACGTCGAGCAGGGACGAAAGTCGGGCTTAGTGATCCGGTGGTACCGCATGGAAGGGCCATCGCTCAACGGATAAAAGCTACCCTGGGGATAACAGGCTTATCTCCCCCAAGAGTCCACATCGACGGGGAGGTTTGGCACCTCGATGTCGGCTCATCGCATCCTGGGGCTGAAGTAGGTCCCAAGGGTTGGGCTGTTCGCCCATTAAAGCGGTACGCGAGCTGGGTTCAGAACGTCGTGAGACAGTTCGGTCCCTATCTGTCGTGGGCGTAGGAAATTTGAGAGGAGCTGTCCTTAGTACGAGAGGACCGGGATGGACGCACCGCTGGTGTACCAGTTGTTCCGCCAGGAGCATCGCTGGGTAGCTACGTGCGGAAGGGATAAGCGCTGAAAGCATCTAAGCGTGAAGCCCCCCTCAAGATGAGATTTCCCAGTATGTAAGACCCCTTGTAGACGACGAGGTTGATAGGTTGGGGGTGGAAGTGCCGCAAGGCATGGAGCTGACCAATACTAATCGGTCGAGGGCTTATCCAATAAGCTAACACGCGATGTTTTCGTTTTCGGATTCAGTTTTCAGGGAGCAACTAACCTGTCTGTATATGATTTAATATTGGAGAGATACCCAAGTGGCTATAAGGGGACCCTCTGCTAAGGGGTTAGACTGCGTTAGCGGTGCGAGGGTTCGAATCCCTCTCTCTCCGCCACTAGAACTTATTTATAAATTTTTAGTGGATAGCAATTCATGACGATTGGTTTTTAAATGTGGCGGTGTAGCTCAGCTGGCTAGAGCGTACGGTTCATACCCGTGAGGTCGGGGGTTCGATTCCCTTCGCCGCTACCATACATATCCTGGAGATTTAGCTCAGCTGGGAGAGCATCTGCCTTACAAGCAGAGGGTCGGCGGTTCGATCCCGTCAATCTCCACCACCATATGCCGGTGTAGCTCAGTTGGTAGAGCAACTGACTTGTAATCAGTAGGTCGGGGGTTCAAATCCTCTCGCCGGCACCATTTTTATTTCTATGTATTATAACCCTGGAACCGTGGTGTAGGGGTTAACATGCCTGCCTGTCACGCAGGAGATCGCGGGTTCAAATCCCGTCGGTTCCGCCATTTTTTTAATTAAATAAAATGTAATGAATACAGTATGGCTCGGTAGCTCAGTCGGTAGAGCAGAGGACTGAAAATCCTCGTGTCGGCGGTTCGATTCCGTCCCGAGCCACCATTTTTTTGTTCATTATGGAGGCTTAGCGAAGTGGCCAAACGCAGCAGACTGTAAATCTGTTCTCTCCGAGTTCGGTGGTTCGAATCCATCAGCCTCCACCAGTTTTATTTACGTTAAACTTAATATGAGTCATTAGCTCAGTCGGTAGAGCACCTGACTTTTAATCAGGGTGTCGAAGGTTCGAGCCCTTCATGACTCATCATATGAAAAAGCATCTTGCTATTAAGCAAGGTGCTTTTTGTTTTGTCTGCTTTTTTGTATAATTTGAGGGAGTAGTCTTATTTTATTTATTTCTGATTAATAGTGTAGGGTAGCCATCAGTGTACGATTCTAGCTATGGAAGGAATTTATGATATGCATTGGAGTACATTAAAAGAACATATTGAATCAATCATAGATTACCGTATTGAAGAACAGTCTGTGGCTTTGAAAGATTGGGCATCGGATACGTATCAAGCAGGTCTAGAAGAAAGTGGATGGATCGCTGTGAAGCAGGATCTTACTGTAGTCACATTATGGCAGATTCAACCGAAAGCTATTTCTCCAAGTAATTCGAGTCTTTCGCAAGAGTTACTAGATAGTGATCATCAACAAGTCATAGGCAAGCTTAAATCGTTGTTAGAGTTATTGTTGCCTGCTTTTACAGCGTCTATGGCTATAGGAAATCATGCTTCTTCGTTGTCTATTCGTGAACAAGGGATACAAGAGTTAAGTACCTGGATGATGGAACAACTAGATAGCGGACAGTCAAAAGCGAGTATTCCTAATGGATACCTTTTGAAAGAAAGATTAACCAGCTCGATGATTCCGTTTCTACTGGTAGCTGATAGTGTACAAACAGGAACATTAGCAACCAAAGAGTTAGAAAAGTTGCTATATAGCTATTTTGGTGGAGAAGTACTGTTATTGCCATTATCTGAAAATGAGTGGTTTATTCTGACGAATCGTGAATTGATTGAAGATAGTTCTGATCTCAAGCAAAGTAGTAGTCGGGATGCTAATGTAGAGATAGAAGATACAGAAGAAGATATACTGATGGAATTTTCGTTAGGGTTATATGAATTGATTGCTAGCGAATGGGTAGGTATATTCCATATTGGAGTGTCTAAGCCTATTATTCCTAGTGAAAAGTTATTATCTGAAGTCTCTTTATTGAAGGAAACCGTTGCTTTGGGTAGATTATTTCATGTGAAAGATCATATTCATCTTCCGTGGGAATTGTCTTTGGAACGTTTATTATATCGGATTCCTGATGAAGATCGTGCTGATTTTGTAGCTAGAGCTGATCGTTATTCCGATATGTTGGATGATGAAGAAACGGTAGCTACGTTAGAAACCTTTTTCAAAATGGATTGTAATGTTAGTGAGACTGCGAAGCAATTATATATCCATCGGAATACGTTATTGTATCGTCTGGACAAAATTAAACAAGAAACTGAATTGGATGTTAGAAAGTTTGAAGATGCTGTTTTGATGAAGTTAACACTACTATTGTATAAAGTGACAAAAAGCTGACGAATTTTTTGTATAGTTTGTCGATAGATGTCTACGCGCGATTAGGGTAAGATAATAATAGAAAAAGAAATCGGTTACATAGGCGATTGGATCACCTTCGCAGCCGTAATTCATAGCTGATTTTACGATTGAGCTAAAGGTAGAACGTCCCACATGATGTTGTA
This sequence comes from Paenibacillus kyungheensis, assembly GCF_028606985.1. NCBI lineage: Bacteria > Bacillati > Bacillota > Bacilli > Caryophanales > Paenibacillaceae > Paenibacillus > Paenibacillus kyungheensis. The sequence goes on from NZ_CP117416.1 coordinate 132,120, forward strand.
CATTTCACTCATTACTGTAGATCAGACTACGAATTGATTAAGACATATGGTTAATTGCCATATGCTGACAAGCTCATTTATTATGTACTTAAAAAATTACATTCATATTCTAGGGAGGCTATTATTATGGCAGGCGTACGCTTAGAACACATTTTCAAAAAATATCCGGGTTCTGATAAAGCAACAGTTATTGACGTTAATTTGGATATCAAGGATAAAGAGTTCCTAGTATTGGTTGGACCTTCTGGTTGTGGTAAATCTACAACTCTTCGTATGATCGCTGGTCTGGAAGAAATTTCAGAAGGTAAATTGTACATTGGCGATCGCGTTGTTAACGACGTAGCTCCAAAAGACCGCGATATCGCGATGGTATTCCAATCTTACGCGTTGTACCCTCATATGGATGTATATTCTAATATGGCGTTTGGTTTGAAATTGCGTAAAGTGAAAAAAGAAGAAATCGAAAAACGTGTACGTGAAGCAGCTAAAATTCTCGATATCGAGCATTTGCTAGATCGTAAACCAAAAGCACTTTCTGGTGGTCAACGTCAGCGTGTTGCTTTGGGACGTGCGATTGTCCGTGATCCTCAAGTCTTCTTGATGGATGAGCCTCTTTCTAACTTGGATGCTAAACTTCGTGGTCAGATGCGTGCTGAGATTACTAAACTAGCGAAACGTCTGCAAACGACTGTTATCTATGTAACGCATGATCAGATCGAAGCAATGACAATGGGTGACCGTATCGTTGTTATGAAAGATGGTATTATTCAACAAGCTGCTTCTCCAGAAGAATTGTACAATCACCCACGTAACATGTTCGTAGCGGGCTTTATTGGTTCTCCTACAATGAACTTTATCCGTGGTACATTGTCCGAAAAATCTGGCGGTCTAACATTCAGCGCTGCTGGTGTTGAACTAGCTATCCCTGGTGGTAAAGCGCAAATCTTGAAAGACCAAGGATTCACAGGTAAAGAAGTGATTCTGGGTGTTCGTCCAGAAGATATTCATGAAGAGCCTGTATTCTTAGAAGCTTCTCCAGCTACTGCTTTTACTGCTAAAGTAGATGTATCTGAGAACTTGGGTCATGAAATGTTGCTATACTTGAGCGGTGTAGGTACAGACACTGTTGTTGCTCGTGTTGATGGACGTTCCACTACTCGTGATAACGCTACAGCAACGATGGCAATTGATATGAACAAAGTTCATATTTTTGATACAGAATCTCAAGATAACTTGTTCTACACAGATCCTTCTTAATTCGTTATTAAAGGTAACGTAACAGAGTTCGGATAGAACATTTGATAAAAGACTTACTTATTCTGGTTTCGATCAGAAAGGTAAGTCTTTTTTTATGATAAAATGTGCATATTAATAAATGGACGTATCTCATAGCGAAGCTTTGAAATAATCGGTACAATGGTAAGCGAATATGCCAATATAATTGATTTAACTAGCATTTTCTATTACGATGAGTACATTGGACATATTATGTACAGTGCGGAAAAGTCAGGTTTGTGAAAAATCTATCTTTTTGGCGATGATCGTTTGGCTTTAGATGATGAATCACATAGAATACACAATACAGAATCAGCAACCTACTTAGAGAAAGGAAGAACAGAATGGCCAAACATGTGAAAGTTTCAGAATTGGTACAAATGTTCCAGCTTGAAGTTGTGTCTGGAGGACTTGGTTTAAAACGAAAAATTACTGTAGATGATCTGAATCGACCTGGATTAGAAATGGCAGGATATTTTGAATATTATCCTACAGAACGTGTACAGATTCTGGGTAGAACCGAGCTTGCGTTTTTTAAAATGCTTACGCATGAAGAAAAAGCAGATCGTATGAAGCGTCTTTGTAATGATGAGACGCCTTGTCTTGTGATTACACGTGGACTTGAAGTACCTGAGGAGTTAATTGAAAGTAGCGAAGAGCATAATGTTCCGGTACTTCGTAGCAATCTGGCGACGACTATTTTATCAAGCCGGATTACAGGCTTTTTGGAGAAAAAATTAGCACCAACTGCGACAATTCATGGCGTATTGGTAGACCTTTATGGTGTAGGGATGCTAATTACAGGTAGTAGCGGTATCGGTAAAAGTGAAACTGCTCTTGAGTTAGTAAAACGTGGGCATCGATTGATTGCCGATGATGCGGTAGAAATCCGCCAAACTTCGGATAATCAACTGCATGGTACGGCTCCTGAATTGATTCGTCATTTACTTGAAATTCGCGGAGTCGGTATTATCAATGTAATGACATTGTTCGGTGCGGGTGCAATTCGTAACAACAAACGAATTACTTTGGTTGTACGTCTAGAAGCATGGCAACAAGACAAGCAGTATGACCGTATCGGATTGGATGAAGAAACAACTCGTATCATTGATACAGATGTACCTCTAGTTACGATTCCAGTTCGTCCAGGACGAAATCTAGCTGTTATTATTGAAGTGGCAGCCATGAATTTCCGCTTAAAACGTATGGGTTATAATGCAGCATTGCAATTTACTCATAAATTAACAGAGACGATTGCTGAAGATCTCGACGAACTGGATTAAGGAGAGTGCTGTATGGGGACATCATTAATTAACCCGATTGCTTTCTCGATCGGAGCGCTTCAGGTGCATTGGTATGGATTGATTTTGGGTACTGGCGCATTAGTCGGGTTATTACTATTAATTCGCGAAGGACGTCGATTCGGGATTCCACAAGAGTTTTTTATGGATCTAGTGTTGTTCGGTGTTCCTTCCGCTATTATTGCTGCACGTATTTATTATGTTGCTTTCCGTTGGCCTGATTATAGAGATAACTTATGGGATGTCTTTAAAATTTGGAATGGCGGTATTGCTATATATGGTGCATTAATAGGTTCTGTGATTTGTGCGATTATTTATACGCGTAAAAAAGGATATAGCTTCTGGCGAATTATGGATTTGTGTGCGCCTTATTTGCTTGTTGGACAAGCGATCGGACGTTGGGGGAATTTTGTCAATCAGGAAGCTTATGGCGGACCTGTCGAAGAATCTTTTTTAAGAAGTAATTTGCATTTACCTGATTTTATTGTGAATCAAATGAATGTTAATGGTGTATTCCATCATCCTACATTTTTGTATGAATCGCTATGGAATCTGGTTGGTGTAATTGTACTATGTGTATTACGTCGTCGTGCATTTGTGCGTAGTGGAGAAATTTTCTTCTCTTATCTTATCTGGTATGGTATCGGGCGTTTCTTTATTGAAGCACTTCGTACAGATAGTCTTACCTTTGAAGGCCCGCAATGGTTGGTAGCTATAGTAAATGGTCTGTGGACTCCTATGACATGGTTTGGCTTCCAACAAGGAGCGATCGAACCTGGATACGGAAATATTCGAGTATCACAGTTATTGTCGCTTGTGTTGATTGTAGCCGCTATTCTATTGATGATTATTCGTCGTCGTGCTGGTCTAGCTAATGAACATTATAGCGATCCAATTGTGTCATCCAAAGTGGCACAACATGAATTGGTTACTGATCATGATACCACTACAGGATCTTCTTCAGTGCCAACAGTAGATTCGTCATCTTCTTCTAAAGATAGACATGATCTGAAAAAAGAAGATACGATTCACAATGAACGCAAGGAGTAGTGAATTTATGATTGATACGGTTTTATTGGATTTGGATGGAACGATTGTAGATACCAATGAATTGATTATTGCTTCATTTATTAACACATTGGAAAGTAATGGGTTAGCTCCATTGACGAGAGAGCAGATTATTCCGCATATGGGATTAACGTTGGAGCAGCAACTTCGTGCTTTTTCAGGTGTCGATGATGTGACTTCTTATGTTACGGCTTATCGTGAATATAGTGCGATTCATCACGATACGATGGTGGCTCCTTTTCCAGAAGTCACCGAAGTGTTAACACGTCTCCAAGCAGAAGGTATTAAGCTGGGAGTCGTGACGACTAAAATTCGTCCGAATACACTCAAAGTGCTGGAAATGTTTCAATTGGATCAATTTATGGAAGTGATTATTACGCAGGATGATGTTGAGCATACCAAACCTCATCCGCAACCGATTGAACGTGCTATGGAAGCTCTTGGTTCGTCTCCTGAGCATACATTGATGGTGGGCGATAGTCCTGCCGATTTGCAGGCTGCATCCGCAGCAGGTGTTATGTCAGCGGCTGTAGCTTGGTCTCTTAAAGGGGAAGAAGAACTATCCAAGTATCATCCACAGTATATTTTGCATACGATGAGTGATTTGTATGAATTGGTGCTTGGCGATACGGTCGATCGATGAGAAAGACCGAGCGTTTTCCTGTAAAAGAGGGACCTAATGCCTTGCGTCAAATTTATCGCACAGTCAGCCCATGGAAAGGCGTTCGGAACTTTATATGTATTCAAGTAGCGCGGTATTGTCCAGTCCTGGAATGGAAAAACTGGATTTACCGCCACTTGCTACATATGGAAGTGGGTAAAGATACGGCTTTTGGATTGATGGTGATGGTAGATGTATTTTTTCCGGAAAAAATAAAGATAGGGACGAATACAGTGATTGGATACAATACCACTATTCTTGCTCATGAATATCTGATTCGTGAATACCGATTAGGCAATGTTATCATTGGTGATGAAGTGATGATTGGTGCAAATAGTACTATTTTGCCAGGTGTAACAATTGGCGATGGAGCAGTGGTTGCAGCAGGATCAGTCGTACATACAGATGTAGCCGCAGGTACATTTGTTGGTGGGAATCCTTTACGCGTATTAACACGTCGAAGTCCAGAACATACGGTAGATCTTACAAGTGATAAGGATGAAGATCTATTGCATTAAATAGTTGTATCTGAGCGTTGTGGTACAAGGGCGCAATCTTTTGGACTTGTTCGGGAACAGAATAAGCCGACATTTTGCATCATATAGATGTACCATTTTAAAGAATAAGGGGATGCTTTTACATTGAATCAAATAAAGAAGGAACGGCTGACACAGCTTGATTTCTTCCGTGCGATTGCCATTATTGGGGTACTGCATGTTCATTCTACATCGGTGGCAACGACAGAAGCGATGAATACGTCGATTTATTATCTGTTTAACTTTTTGAATATTTTCTTTAAATACGGAACGCCTTCATTTATCTTTTTGAGTAGTTTTGTATTGTTTTATAATTACTATGACAGACCTCTTACAGGCAAATTAATCGGGAGCTTTTATAAAAAAAGAATGCTCTACATTTTGCTGCCGTATGTTTTGATATCTGCTTTATATTTCTGGTATAAGCTTGCTCAGCGTGGTCAATTGGATGATCCCCCAATGCAATTGTTAGGGGATTACTGGTATGCGATCACTCATGGTTCTGCGTATACACATCTTTATTTTGTATTTATTAGTGTGCAGTTTTATCTGTTATTTCCGATTATGCTTGCTTTGCTAAAAAGTCAGCGTTGGGTAGCACGCTTTGCGATTCCTATCGGTCTTGCGTTACAGTGGGGATTCGTGATCTGGAATAAATACGATCTTCATTATGCAACAAAAGGCAGTCTAGCTATTTCATATTTCTCTTATTATATGATGGGTGCATTTGTAGCGATTTATTTCAAACCTTTCCGCGGATGGCTGATGAGCAAATGGACAGACATGTCAGAAAGACAAAGAGTCAGCACAATATTGCTATGGGGAAGCTGGCTGGTCACCGGATTGATCTATGTACAAATCTGGTATGATGCTCGAATGACCAATGAATGGTTAGATTCGTTAGTGTATGAACTGATGTGGAATGTCTATACGATGTTATCTTCATTAGTGTTGCTTCATTCGGCATTTATCTTAAATCGAATAGCACCGAAATGGATACTGGCGATTTTGCGTCGATTAGGAGAACTATCTTTTGCTATTTACTTAGTTCATCCATTTATACTGGCTTACTATCGCGATACAAGAGAATATCTTACTTTAGGCACATTAGGTTACTTTGTCTGGATTTATGGCGGTATGTTGTGTGCTCTAATTATTTCAGCGGTATTTGTACAGATGGTGTTTAGAAGAGTATCATTCTCATGGGTATTGTTAGGCAGTATTCCAGCTTCATTATCTGGACGACATAAAAACAAAAAACAAGCAAAAGTGAGCGGTCGGACGACCAAAACGGATGCTGTAAAAAGACCAAGCCCTTAAAGTTGTCATGACATGATTCATCTAAAAATAAGCTTTGAAAAACCACCTTTATGATGAAGGTGGTTTTTTTATTTTCCGGGAAATAATTAGAGATCTAGTTAGCTTCGATTAGTTAGGTAGCAGGTGTGGTTAATGATACAATTAGAAATAAAAATATGATCTAAACAGAACAACTTTGTGATCTATAACAACAGATGCAGTTGCGTTGACGGTGGATATCGATTTATGTTATTATATCAAATATCCTTTACTTTATTAGCAAAGTAACACTTTAAAGCGTTAAAATATTGATCAATTAGAGGTGACTGTTTTGTCCAAGCCCAAAGGATTCGAAAAGCCCGCAGGTGTACGTGATTATCTACCGCATGTTGTATCCAAATTGCGCCATATTGAACGCAATGTATTGGACTGCATGTCCGAGTGGGGCTACCGTCAGATTATAACGCCTACAATGGAATATTATGATACGGTAGGTGTAGCTAGTTCTACATCAGACCGCAAACTATATAAAATGTTAAATAACCGTGGAACAACGATGGTGTTACGTTCTGATATGACGACACCGATCGCTCGTGTGATGGGTTCTCTTTTAAAAGAAGAATCATTGCCTGTGCGTTTGTCTTACCATGCGAATGTATTTCGTTCGATTGAAGAAGAAGCTGGACGAGAAACTGAATTTTTTCAAACCGGTGCTGAATTAGTCGGAAATGATTCGGCTGAAGGCGACGCTGAGGTCATTGCACTTGCGATTGCTTCATTACAAGCCGCAGGTGTAGAAACATTCAAAATTTCGCTCGGACATGTTGGATTTTTAACAGGATTGTTGGAAGAAGTATTGCCTGACAAAACCATCGAACAAGAAGCGTTAAAAGAAACATTACTTAATCGAGATTTTGTTGGATTTCGTGAGCGTTTATCGCATTTCCAATTATCGGTGGAGCAACGTCAAGAATTAGAAGGATTGCTTCGTCTACGTGGAGCTCAAGATATTTGTCTTCAGGCGACAGCATTGAGCAGTAATCCACGTGCGATTGCTTCGATTCAGCACTTGTGCAAAGTGTGGGAAGTGTTAGAAGCTTATGGAGTCTCTGAGCATGTGATGATCGATTTAACGATGATTGGAGACTTTTCTTATTATACCGGTATGGTATTTGAAGGGTATGCAGCAGAACTTGGCTTCCCTGTATGTAGTGGAGGACGATATGATAACCTGCTGACTCAATTCGGACGTTCTGTGACGGCTACCGGATTTGCTTTGAAAACGAATCGGATACTGGATGGAGTCGATCTTCATTTACCAGAAGAAGAACCACCTGTATTGATCGCTTATGATGTAAATAGTCGGCGCGAAGCATTCACACATGCAGCACAACTTCGCCAGCAAGGCAAAATTGTAATTACAGAACATATAGAAGCAACAGAGAAGCTAGAATCAGCTACTCCATCTGATTCATCTGTAGTTACGTATAGTCAGGTGATTCGCTTTACAGATGGACGAGCAGTTACGGTATAAACATAAATTAAGATACACAGTAAATAACAGGGAGATGTACCCTTCTATGACACAAATTCTTAAAGTTGCGATGCCAAAAGGGCGTATCTATAAAAAGGCAGCAGAGCTTTTCCGTAAAGCAGGAATTGAAGTTCCATTGGATGTTGATGATTCTCGTAAATTGATTGTACATTTACCTGAAGTGGGAATGGAATTTATTCTAGCCAAACCAGTCGATGTGCCTATCTATGTAGAGCATGGTGTTGCTGATATCGGTATTGTTGGCAAAGATGTATTGATTGAGGAAAATCGAGCTGTGTATGAGTTGCTTGATCTAGGAATTGCTCGATGCCGAATGTCTGTGATTGGTCTACCGGATTGGAAGCCAGGTATTCAGCAACGTGTAGCTACCAAATATCCTAATGTGGCTTCTCAATATTTCCGCGAGCAAGGACAACAAGTAGAAGTGATTAAATTAAATGGTTCGATTGAGCTTGCACCGATGATAGGTCTGGCTGATCGTATTGTCGATATGGTAGAAACGGGAGAAACGTTACGCGAAAATGGATTGGTGGAAATGGAGACCATATTCGGTATCACCAGTCGATTGATTGCTAACCGTGTCAGTTACCGCATGAAAAATGAAGAAATTCAAAAACTATGCGATCAATTGCAAATGGTGATTCCAGAGCCAGTTCTGCACCAATAAATATATACTAACTGAACATTAACTATAACGATAAAAGATATCACTCGATCAATAGCAAAAGGGTAGGACGGATAAGGGGGAACCGATAGTGAAGATCGTATCTGCACAAGATTTTGATTTGCGAAGAGAAGTAGATTATGGATCGCCAGAGCAAAATGCTGCAGTAAAGCAAATTGTTCAAGATATTAAGCACACAGGAGACAAAGCTTTGTTGCAATATACGAAGCAGTTCGATGGGGCAGATCTTACAGCTGATTTGCTTCGCGTGACCGATAAAGAATTGCAAGCAGCGTACCAAGAAGTCGAACCTTCTTTTGTCCAAGCGATCACAGCTGCCGCGCATAATATTCGTCAATTTCATGAAAAGCAAAAACGTAACTCATGGATGGATCTACAACCTGATGGCAGTCTATTAGGGCAAATTATTCGTCCACTCAAACGTGTCGGTGTGTATGTTCCGGGTGGGAAAGCAGCTTATCCTTCATCTGTATTGATGAATGTGATTCCAGCTCAAGTCGCAGGTGTACCTGAAATCGTGATGGTCACCCCTCCTTCTACAGGTGGCAAAGAAGGAATTAACCCTTATATTCTAGTGACTGCCGCTGAAGCTGGAGTAACAGAAATGTATCGTGTAGGTGGTGCACAAGCGATAGCAGCACTTGCTTATGGTACTCAAAGTATAGAACCGGTTGATAAAATCTGTGGACCCGGCAATATTTATGTGGCGCTAGCGAAGCGTGAAGTGTATGGGGTAGTTGATATTGATAGTATTGCTGGCCCAAGCGAAATTGTAGTGCTAGCAGATGAGCATGCAAATCCTGCTTATATTGCAGCAGATTTATTGTCCCAAGCGGAGCATGATGAAATGGCTTCTGCTATTCTTGTCACTTGTTCTGCACAGCTTGCCGCGGCTGTTGCTTCTGAAGTACAACAGCAATTAGAAACATTGCCTCGTCAACATATTGCTAATGCTTCGATCCAGAATCATGGAGCGATTATTGTTACAGAAACGATCACAGAAGGTATCGATGTAGTGAATCGACTGGCTCCTGAGCATCTGGAAATTATGGTCGAACAACCGATGAACTATGTAGGCATGATCGAAAATGCAGGTGCTATTTTCCTCGGTAATTATAGTTCAGAGCCAGTAGGTGATTATTTTGCTGGCCCAAATCATATTATCCCGACCAACGGAACAGCTCGTTTTTCTTCACCCGTCGATGTTGACGATTTTATCAAAAAATCGAGTATGATCTATTATAGTAAAGAAGCTTTGCTTGCGAATGGCAATACAATTATGGAATTAGCACGTCATGAAGGATTAGAAGGTCATGCACGCGCCATTGCTATTCGTTTGGAACAAGAAGGTTAATATTTAATTCTATAGATACTTTATAGCCCAAGCAGGAGGTATATGTATGTCAACTGAAAACCAGAGCACACGTCAAGCAGATGTCAGCCGTAAAACCAATGAAACGAATATTCAGCTTGCTTTTAATGTAGATGGAACAGGAATTTCTGAAATTGAGACGGATGTTCCTTTTTTAAATCATATGCTCGATCTATTCACCAAGCATGGACATTTTGATCTGAATATCAAAGCACAAGGTGATATTGAGATTGATGATCATCATACGGTAGAAGATATCGGAATCTGTCTTGGACAGACGCTACGTGAAGCATTAGGAGATAAGCGCGGCATTAAGCGTTACAGCAGTGTATTTATTCCGATGGATGAAGCTTTGGCACAGGTAGTGATTGATATCAGCAATCGTCCGCATTTTGAATATCGTGCCGAATACCCTTCTAATCAAGTGGGAAGCTTCCAGACTGAATTGGTACATGAATTTTTGTGGAAATTTGCACTCGAAGCACGTATCACACTACATGTTATTGTACATTACGGACAAAATACGCATCATATGATTGAAGCGATTTTCAAAGCATTAGGACGTGCTGTAGATGAAGCAACAACAATTGATCCGCGCGTGACAGGAGTACCTTCGACGAAGGGAGTGCTATAACATATGGCGATCGCTATTGTTGATTATGGAATAGGCAATCTGCATAGTGTCAGCAAAGCGATTGAACGATTAGGCTATGAGGGTATAGTCACAGGAGATCGTGATGAGATTCTACGTGCAGAAGGTGTTATTTTACCAGGTGTCGGTGCTTTTGGTGATGCGATGAATCATATTCGTGAAGGCGGTATGGATCATATTGTTAATGAAGTCGCTAACAGTGGTAAGCCTTTATTAGGGATTTGTCTTGGTATGCAGTTATTGTTTACCGAAGGTGAAGAGCATGGTATTCATCAAGGGTTAAACATTTTGCCAGGTAGAGTCGTGAAGTTCGAAGATGAAGATTACAAAATTCCACATATGGGCTGGAATCGATTAGAGTATACACAACCGAATCATCCGTTAGTACGTGATCTGTACAATGGGCATGTATATTTTGTTCATTCTTATCATGTAAAGCCAGATCATGCAGATGATCTTATCGCTATATGTGATTATGGACAACCGGTTACAGCGATCGTAGGAAGAGACAATGTATACGGTATGCAGTTTCATCCCGAAAAAAGTGGAGAATTGGGTACATTGTTATTGCGTAATTTCTTGGCGCTGTGTACAGGTGAACGGATAGATTAATTGATAGATGAATTATTCCAAAAAGTGAAGTTGTAGCCAAGTGTAATGATCGGTAGAGCAACATTTTTGTGCAAAGACTTATTATAATCAAGGGGGAAATCATATTGTCTTCTTTTACTATTTATCCTGCTATTGATATTCGAGGAGGTCGCTGTGTACGTCTGATTCAAGGCGACTATAATCAGGAAACCGTCTATAATGACGACCCTGTAGCTGTAGCTACTGATTTTACAGTAAAAGGAGCACAATATGTCCATCTTGTCGATTTGGACGGAGCCAAAGCAGGTCATCCAGTGAATCATGAGTTGATTGGTCGTATTGCTAATGCTGTCTCTGTACCTGTACAAGTTGGTGGTGGATTACGTACATTAGCTGATGTTGAAAATCTTCTAAATCTCGGAGTAAGTCGTGTTATTATCGGCACAGCAGCTATTGAAGATCGTGAATTTACAGAATCTGTACTAGGTACATATGGCAATCGTGTAGCGATCGGGATAGATGCTCGTAATGGATTGGTAGCGACTCGTGGCTGGTTAGAGACTTCAGAAGTGAAAGCAGAAGTACTGGCAAAAGAATTAGCGGCTAAAGGAGCAGAAACGTTTATTTTTACCGATATTTCGCGCGATGGTATGATGCAAGGACCTAATATCGATGCGATTGCTGCGATTGCTCAAGCTTCAGGTAAGCAAGTTATTGCTTCTGGTGGCGTAACAGTATTGGATGATCTGGTGAAATTAGCGGCACGTCGTGCAGAAGGAATTAGTGGCGCGATTGTAGGCAAAGCGATCTATACAGGCAATATTGATCTGGAACTAGCATTACGTACGATTCAGTAAAATGTTATAAAGCTTGAGGAGGACAAATCATGCTTGCAAAGCGTATTATTCCATGCCTTGATGTCAAAGAAGGCCGAGTCGTCAAAGGTGTGAATTTCGTTAATCTGCGTGATGCAGGTGATCCGGTAGAGCTAGCTGCTCTGTATGATCGAGAAGGTGCAGATGAGATTATATTTCTCGATATTTCGGCTTCGGTTGAAGGTCGGGAAACGATGATTGATGTGGTTCGTAGAACAGCAGGTGAAATATCGATTCCATTTACTGTTGGTGGCGGGATATCCAAAGTTGAAGATATGAAAAATATTTTACGTGCCGGTGCAGATAAAATAGGGATCAACACAGCAGCCGTACTGAATCCGCAATTGATTAATGACGGTTCACAACGATTTGGAGCACAGTGTATTGTAGTCGCTGTTGATGCGAAGTTCAACCCGGAATGGGGCGAATGGGAAGTGTATACTCATGGAGGACGTAAATCGACAGGGATTCGTGCGATCGCATGGATCAAAGAAGCGGAACAACGTGGAGCAGGCGAAATTCTGCTGACCAGTATGGATGCGGATGGAACCAAAGATGGATTTGATATTGATCTCACTTCGGCGGTGTCTGAAGCGGTGAATATTCCAATTATTGCGTCAGGTGGAGCAGGTACATCAGAGCATTTCTATGATGTATTTACTAAAGGCAAAGCGGATGCAGGTCTAGCGGCAACTATTTTTCATTACAAAGAAATCGGTATTCCTGAACTCAAAAATCAGTTAAAAGACAAAGGAGTGGAGATTCGATGAATTCGTCTGATTTTCAACATGAGATTATTCATCAGTCTTTATCCTGGGAACAACTGGTGGCAACGATTAAATGGGATACCGATGGGCTCGTACCTGCGATTGTACAGGATCAGAGCAGTAAGCAAGTATTAATGTTGGCTTATATGAACCAAGAGTCGTTAAAGCGCTCGTTAGACTCGCAAGAGACATGGTTCTGGAGCCGTTCTCGTCAAGAATACTGGCATAAAGGTGGAACATCAGGCAATACACAACAAATCACATCATTATCATATGATTGTGATGGAGATACATTGTTAGTGATGGTTCATGCAAATGGTCCTGCTTGCCATACAGGCAGAATAAGCTGTTTCTATAATGAGGTGAATGAAGTGGATAATCAACCAACATTTAATAATAATGAAGAACAACATACAACTCCATCGGATTCTGGCAAAGAACGGTTTGCGATTTTAGCAGAATTGGAGCAAATGATCTCAGATCGTGACCGCGATCGCCCAGAAGGAGCATATACAACGTACCTGTTTGAAAAAGGGATCGACAAAATCTTGAAAAAAGTAGGCGAAGAAACAGCCGAAACGATTATCGCAGCCAAAAATCAAGATAATGATGAGCTTCGTTATGAAGTTAGCGATCTGATCTATCACCTATTGGTATTGTTGCAAGAGCGTAAATTGCCTTTAGATGATGTACTGGCTGAACTGGATCGCCGTCATGAGCGTCCACGTAAAGACTAAGAGCGGAGGCGAAAGTCTATGCTAATAGATTATCACACACACCATGTACGCTGTGGACATGCAGTGGGTGAACTTGAAGAGTATGTGCAGCGCGGTATAGCGATCGGATTGTCCCAACTAGGGTTATCAGATCATTTGCCATTGATTCATGTCGATCCTGCAACGTATTATCCTGAAATGGCTATGCCGATGGATGAATTACCTCGTTATGTTGAAGAATGTCTGATGCTCAAAGAAAAGTACCGTGATCAGATAGATATCAAAGTAGGCTTAGAAGCTGATTATATAGAAGGATATGAAGAAATGATTCAGAATATTCTAAATCAATATCCTTTTGACTATGTGATTGGGTCGGTTCATTTTCTAGGTGAATGGGATATTTCCGATTTTCGGCAGACTCAGGGTTGGGAAGGCAAGCATGTACTGGACGTATATCGGCAGTATTATGATGCTATCGGCAAAGCCTGTGCGACAGGATTTTATGATATTGTCGGGCACTTGGATGTGATTAAGCGCTTTGGCTATGTGCCGTTGCCAGAAGAGACAGAGGAACGTATAGCTCTTGAAGATATGGCACTACAAGCAGTGAAAAAAGCCGATATGGTGATGGAACTTAATTCGTCCGGTCTATCGAAAGTGTGTAAAGAAATTTTTCCAAGTCGTCGGATTGTACAACAAGCGATTGCGCTGGATATCCCGCTGACACTTGGTTCAGATGCTCATGATCCTTTAAAATTAAGTGATCACTTGGATGAAGCAAGAGCTTTGTTGCAAGAACTAGGTGTACAGCAATTAGCAGTATTTGAACAACGGCAACGTTCTTTTGTGCTTTTACATGGATAATAAAAAAAGCCCTTTGACTGCATAGCAGTGCAAAGGGCTTTTTTGAATAAAGCGTAAAAGATACGCTTATTGATGAAAAATGAATTTGAGATCATGATTATATTTTTTGTGGTTTGCCACCTGAAGGTAATGTAGCAGAAGAATCAGTCGTTGTACTATTAACATCCGATGAAACCACTGTTGTAGGCTCATCTGGAGTCGTATTTAATCCTTCGCGTTCTGCTTTACGTGCTTTACGACGTTCGTTCAAGATCAATAAGAAGATCACGAACAAAATACAAGTGATCAGAATCAAGAATCCACCTATCTCCTGTGAAAAGTATTTCAAATCGCCACCACGGAAACCAAGTCCGCGTAAAAATTTAAAATGCCAGGATAGAGGTAACGCATGACTGACTTGTTGCAAAATAGGTGGTAACAAAGCAACCGGAATCTGCGCACCACTTAGAATAAACGATGGTAATAGAATCATCGTGATTCGACCTGCTGCTTTAGCAGGAGAAGAAGCATTCCAACCGACCATCATACATAACAAGGATAACGCGATTGTATACATAATGAATGGAATAAATAATTGAAATACATTCGCTTCAAATCGTAACCCACCTACTTGCTTCAGACAGCCCATAACCAGATACATTGAGGCTGTTGCTATCAAAGAGTAAGGGATGACTCGAAAAACGATACTGAGCGGTTTCTGTACCATGCCTGCAAGTAAACCTTGCTCACGTAGACGAGGTACAATCGCTAAAGTAGCACCACCCAGAATAGATAGAAATACTGTATTTACAAATCCGATAACCGAACTCATTAACATATTGTTGGTCGGGTTATACAGTAATCGAGTCTGCAAGTTCAGTCCAGTTGATAAATTTGTTGCCTGTGTAGCGTTCAGTCCCATCGCTACAAGCTTACCAGAGGAAGCAGTAGAGTTCTCTGCTGTAATCACCTCGGTAACCCCTGTACGCAAGCTAGCAGTTGCTGTAGACAAAGCGGTATCTACATAGAATCCAATATTACTTTGATTTCCTTGAGCACGGGCTTTCTCCAGACCTGCTGGCAAATAAATAACACCTAAATATTTTTCGTTATATAAAAAGTCATTGGGATCAGTGTAGTTATACGTAATGTAATTAATATCGATATACTGATCAGCATTAAGTTGTTCTATCAAATGTTGACTGTATGTGCTGTGATCCATATCGACCACAGCAACAGGAGCTTCATTTAACTGATTGTTTTTGAAAACATAACCAAAAGCGGCTGAAATAATCAATGGAGCAATAACGATAATAAAAATAAATTTACCATTCAGTATGAGCTTAAATTCATCAATAATTGCTTTCATTGGTTAGAACCTCCACCGTCATTCCCGGCAGCAATTCAGATGTGCGTTTCACATCGACACGCACAATGAAAGAAGTAGTGTCGGCTTGACCTTTTTCACGACTCATACGTAGAGCAGCATACTGTGGTGCAGAAGTAATATAACGAACAGTTCCTTGTACATCTTTGTTGAGTGAAATAACATCTGTTTTCACTTTAGAGCCAGCTTTAAACGCTTTGATGTTTTCTTCGCCAACGTATAGATCATAATACAATTTACCTGTCTCGATCACGACTACCGGTGTACCCGCAGATACGTTTTCGCCTACTTTTGGCACAACACGAGTGACTTTACCATCTACAGCCGCTTTAAGTACACGACGATTTTTTTGCACATTCAATGTATCCATATTGATTTGTAAAGAATCTTTTTGTTTTTGCAATAATTCGATATTGTACTTACCGTTACTGATATCTTCTTGACCTTGTTGAATTTGTTTTAGCGCTTGTTGAGCTTGTTCTACTTTCAGATGCGCTTGTTCACGATCTTCAGCAGTAGCACCATTTTTCATTTTCTCAAGTGCTGTTTCTTGAGCTTTTACTTGATTACCTGTAAGTTCTACTTGTTTTTGCGCAGTTGCTAATTGATCTTGTGCGCTTTGTAATTGTTTATTAGCCGTATCGACAGCATTTTGAGCGCTATCTACACTTGCTTGAGTTGCTAATCCATTATCGAAAAGCGATTTGTTACGATCAAAGCTTGTTTGTGCAAAATCAGCAGCTTGTTGAGCAGCCGATACAGCAGTTTGAGCAGAAGTTACTGAATTGTTAGCAATTTCTACAGATTTTTTAGCTGAATCAACAGCGATTTCTTGGCTGGTAATATCTTCAGCACGTGCGCCTTGATTAACTTGTGTCTCAGCTAATTGAGCAGCTTGAATATTTAATTTAGCATTTGCTTCTTGTTCTGCTAATTTGTTAGCTTGACTGGATAAAGAGCTTTTAGCTTGACTGATCTGCACATCAATTTGAGACATTTGTTCTTTGATTCCTTTGATTTGCAAATTAATATCATTTGTATCAAGCGTCATCAACACTTGTCCTTTTTTAACATGTTGTTCTTCAATGACTTTAACCGAGCTTAATTTACCAGATTGTCCTTCAAATGAACTGTTCACCGTATCTATAGTGAGGACACCTTCTTTTTTGAGAGCAGCCATTGAAACAGCGTCTTTACCATGCATAGTCAGTAAGTATCCACCTATACCGAGGGCAGCAATTAATACAATAATAGGAATTAGTTTTGCAATTTTCACTTTTTGTGCTCCTGTTCTTCATAAATTAAATATTATTTTTTTAACATTAAATTCAAACTATCGCATCGTAATTATCTTAAAAAGATATGGTACGGGGGCTGATAGTAAGGTTCCGTATTACTTTGCCAAAAAAAAAGTTAACCTTGTTTAGATGTTTCTAGTCCTGCTTGAATCTTGTACAATAAACGGTGTAATACTTTTTGCTCATCCTCGGTTATATGAGACATTAATTGATTAATCTGTTCCATATATACAGGAAGCGTACTATGAATCAATTGTTTGCCTTCATCGGTTAAATGAATAGATGTCATCCGGCGATCTTCATGTGCACCCCGTCGAATAAGTCCATCTTTTTCCAAACCGTTAATAAGTCCGGTCATTGTTGAACGTGTTACACCTGAATATTCAGCAAGATCAGAAGGCAACAGCGGCTTTTTGCGTAACAGCAATGGGACTAAAATACGCATTTTACTAGGCGATAATCCATGTCTAGCAAGTAAAGTTGATGTTTCGTTAAATATTTCATGCGAAGTGCGAATCAATAAAATCGAAGTCCGCATACAATCGATATTGAAATCAGGGTATAATTTACTTAATTCGCTTAATTTATCCATCTCTTCTGATGGAACATGATCATCAGATGAATCTATTATCGACATTTTCTTCACCTTTCTTTAGGGCAGGACATATATTTGCATAATAACTGCTTGTACTTGATTATCATATTGTACGGTTCCGTACTATATTTCGTCAAGAAAATTTTATGAAAGTTTCAGAATACCGTTTTCTTTAACGCTTTATACAGGTTTACGGTATGATAGAAATAAATAATCTGTCTGTAACTACCGATAATATAATGTTGAGTGGACGGAGTCTGGATATGAAATAGGAGGCGCTTATGAAAGATAAATTACGTATTTTCTCAGGATCATCTTGCCCGGAGTTAGCAGCTCAGATCGCCGAACGACTGGGTGTACAACTAGGCAAAATCAAATTATCTCAATTCAAAAGTGGCGAAACCTATGTTCATTATGAAGAAAGTATTCGTAATATGGATGTGTTTCTAGTGCAATCATTATCACATCCAATCAATGAAATGTTTGTCCAACTCTTAGTGATGATCGATGCGGCTAAACGTGCTTCTGCAAGAACAATCAATATTATTGTTCCGTATTATGGATATGCAAGACAAGAGCGCAAGTCAGCTCCCCGTGAGCCGATCTCTGCCAAAATGGTTGCTGATGTTCTGACAACAGTAGGCGCGCATCGTGTGATTACGATCGATCTACATGCGTCTGCGATTCAAGGATTTTTCAATATTCCTGTTGATCATCTGACTGCTCTTGATCTGATCAGTGGATATCTCAAAACGAAAAAAATAGAAGACGCTGTTGTCGTATCTCCAGATGCAGGTCGAGCTTCGATGGCAGAAAAGTTAGCCAATCGTCTGGATTCGCCTTTTGCGATGATGATCAAAAAGCGTCCAGCGCATAATGAATCGGTAATTACCCATGTGATCGGTAATGTAGAAGGCAAAACGCCTATTATTATCGAAGACTTGATCGATACAGGTACAACGATTATTAATGTGGTCGAAAGTCTCAAAGAACGCGGAGCCAAAGAAGTGATCGTTTGTGCGACACATGGTCTTTTTTCAGGAGCGGCTTTGCAACGTCTAGATCATCCGTATATTCGTGAACTGGTTGTGACCGATTCGATCAGCTTGCCACCAGGACATCTTGATCGCTTAACTGTATTATCGGTTTCTCCAATGCTTGCGCATGCTGTGCGCATCATCATGGAAGGCGGATCTATCGCTACATTGTTCAGTGATGCAGGTATTTGATCTCACGTGAATATGACAAAAAAGAAGTAACTATGAATAGTTTAGGGTCGTAGCTTTAGTGTGCTTCTGGGATATGATATACTTATCCGATAAGAATTTTTACTTCCCAACTCATAGTCGGCTAATTTTAAATATATGATTAACTATTGATAAAAGTGGTATAGAAACAAAGGAGGTGCCTTGATCCGGTGAATGATTATAAGCGAAAAGTAGGAGAAGATGAACGTAAAGTCATCTCGCTTCATTGGGATGCTAATTTCTTTTTTGAAAGAGCTGTCCGTTCATTAGACCGTCATCGTTATGACAAGGCATTGAAGTATTTTGAAAAAGCTGTTGAATATGAACCTAACAATCCTGTGAATCATTGCAATATGGCGGGTATATTATCAGAGATAGGTAATTATGAAGCTTCGAATCAAGTGCTTGCTAATATTCTGGACGTAGTTGATCCTGCTATGGTTGAATGTCATTTCTATATGGCGAATAATTATGCCAATATGAGTCACTTTGAACAAGCAGAAGCATCATTGCTAACTTATTTAGAATTGGACAAAGACGGTCAATTTCTAGATGAAGCTGGAGAAATGATGGAGTTATTACACAAAGAATTGAAGCGTTCATCAAGTACGAATCATGATACGAAATTACCTGTTAATGATTATGATGCGGCACAAAGCTTATTGGAGCAAGGGCAGTTTGTAGAAGCGGCTGAACAGTTTGAGCAGATTATAAAAGTGCAACCCGATCTTCATACAGCACGTAATCATCTAGCTATTGCGCTGTACTATCAGGGCAAAATGACCGAAGCAGCTCTACAGATTGAAGAAGTGCTCATGCGTGATCCGCATAATCTTCATGGGTTATGTAATCAGGCGATTTTGATGCAACATCTAGGACAGACCGAGCAAGTGAAACAACAAATCGACGTGTTAACACGTATTATTCCTTTTCAACAGGAGCATTTGTTAAAGCTAGCTACAACACTTGGAATGTTAGGTGATCATGAATTAGCGTATACTTATTTTCGCAAGCTGATCAAACAGCAAGAATCTGTTCATCAATGGGCGCTGTATCATTATGCGGCAACAGCAGCATGTCATTTGCACAAAATAGATGAAGCTCGCAAGTTATGGAGTATGATTTTGCGTTTTGAACCGGAGGCTGAAGTACCATCATTTTATATGGAACATGTGGAACAGATTAAGCTTGGCAAGTTGATGCCATCTTATCATTATCAGTTGTCATTTCAGCCCAAAAGTGCAGCTCATGCTAGAGTGAATATAGAAAATTATATGTATGCAGAACCTACACATATTCAATTGCTCCATATTTTAGCGCATGGCAATGAACAACAACAGCTACGTGCGATTGAATCGTATGTATTAGATGATAATGAAGAAGTGTATCAAGCTTTACGTCATTTATTACAGGAACCACAGATTTCAGATCGGTTACGTACAGAAATAAAACGCGTATTACGGCAAAGTGTAAATACACAGGCATTATCTGCCGATTATTTTAGAGTAGACACAGAGTCTACGGTATCGAATCTATCTGTTTTAGATTAGTTTATGTGTGATAACTATACTTTTAACTACATCAAGGAGGTTTTCTATTTATGTATAAAACAATCGTTATTGGTACAGGACCTGCTGGATTAACAGCAGCTATTTATTTGGCTCGTGCAAATCTACAACCTTTGATTATTGAAGGTTTACAACCAGGTGGACAATTAACTACAACTACAGAAGTAGAAAATTTCCCGGGCTTTACAGAAGGTATTATGGGACCGGAATTAATGGACAACATGCGTAAGCAAGCAGAACGTTTTGGTGCAGAATTCAAATCAGGATGGGTAGAAAATGTAGATCTTTCTCAACGTCCTTTCAAAATAAAAGTAGAAGGCATGGGCGAGTTAGAAGCTGAGTCTGTTATTATTTCTACAGGTGCTTCTGCAAGATACTTGGGTATTCCAGGCGAGCAAGATAATGTAGGACGCGGTGTAAGTACATGTGCGACTTGTGATGGATTCTTTTTCCGTGGTAAAAAACTAATTGTTGTCGGTGGCGGCGATTCAGCGATGGAAGAAGCAAGCTTCTTAACTCGTTTTGCGACAGAAGTAACAGTAGTCAATCGTCGTGATGAACTACGTGCTTCCAAAATCATGCAAGATCGTGCACAAGACAATCCTAAAATCAAATGGCAATTAAACCGCAAACCGGTTGAAGTAGTAGCGGATGGTATGGGTGTTAAAGGTCTAAAAGTGCTAAACAATGAAACAGGACAAGAAGAAATCATTGAAGCAGATGGCGTATTCGTAGCGATCGGTCATACACCGAATACCGGTTTCTTGGGCGAGCAAATTCATACTGACGGACATGGTTATGTTATGGTCACTCCAGGCACAACAGAAACCAATATCCCGGGTGTATTCGCTTGTGGTGATGTGCAAGATACACGTTATCGTCAAGCGATCACAGCAGCAGGTAGTGGCTGTATGGCGGCAATGGATTGTGAGAAGTATCTTGAAGGCAGTATGGTACACGACTGGAGCGAATCACTGAACGAGTAAGAACACCAATGGAGAAGGGAGCCATGATGGCTCCCTTTTTGGCGGTATTAGACAAGACAACAGAGCCACGGGTTCGCTTGACCAGAGTCTAAGGTTCGCTTATAGTGGGATACGTACATTCATCAGAAGCATGTTCTATCTTATATATCCAAACCTAATCATATTCCTATGACAAAAAGTCATCATTTTGTTTACTTTCGAATCACTCAAAGGATGATACAATTACGTATAATCATAGTAATGGTTAGAGATTTTATAAATCACGAACTATTAAATTTTGAATGGAAAAGGTGGATCGGTCATATGTCTGAAAATATTTATATTGGTGTTGATCTTGGCGGCACAGCTATTAAAGTAGGTATCTGCAATCAAGAAGGAGAATTGCTCCATACGTACGAAGGTCCGACTGAAAAAGAAAAAAGCTCAGATGCGGTTATCGGGAATATTGAAAAATATGTACGTTATATCGTAGAGCAATCGCCGTATGAGTGGGATCAAGTCGTAGGTGTTGGAGCTGGTGTTGCTGGCTTCACCGATGTGCGTGCTGGCGTTATTTTGATGGCTCCTAACATCAATTTTCAGAATGTGCCGATCCGTGCTATTTTGGAAGAACGTTTAGGCAAAACGATTCGTGTCGATAATGATGCTAACGTAGCTGCACTGGGCGAAGCTTGGAGTGGAGCAGGTAAAGGCATTACCGATTGCGTCTGTTACACATTAGGTACAGGTGTAGGTGGCGGTATTATTGTGAATGGCCATATTTATCAAGGATTTTCAGGATTAGCAGGAGAGATCGGTCATATTTCTGTTGTGCCTGATTTGGAAGCGATTAAATGTGGTTGTGGCAAAATGGGCTGTCTTGAAACGGTATCTTCTGCAACAGGTATTGTACGTATGGCAGTAGAAGCAGTAGAACGTGGCGACCATACTTCTTTATCTGCAATCGAAAAAGTATCGGCAAAAGATATTTTTGATGCAGCCAAAGCAGGCGACGAAGTGAGTATCCGTATTATCAATCGGGCTGCTTTTTACTTGGGTAAATCGATGGCTGCAGTAGCAGCAACATTGAATCCAGAACGCTTTATTATCGGTGGCGGTGTGTCCAAAGCTGGCGATATTTTGTTCAATGAAATCCGTAGAGTGTTTGCTGAATTGACACCTGAACCGTTGCAACGTGGAGTAGAAATTATTCCTGCGAAGCTTGGTAACGATGCAGGGATTGTTGGAGCAGCAGGTCTATTGTTGCGTTAATTATAACTATCATATCAACGTCTAGAGTCGTTAAAGGGAGGGTACTTGAGCATGAGCAAAAGCGAAAATTCATCGACAGCAACAATGATCATTATTACCGGAATGTCTGGAGCAGGCAAAACGATTGCTGTACAGAGTCTTGAAGATCTTGGATTCTTCTGTGTAGATAATTTGCCACCTGTACTTATTCCGAAGTTCGCTGAATTAATAGAGCAATCCAATGGTAAAATCGGTAAAGTTGCACTTGTAATTGATTTACGTGGACGTGAATTTTTTGCTGCTCTGTCTGAATCCCTAAGCTATATCAAAAACCACTATACGATTCATTCTGAAATATTATTTTTGGATTCTAGCGACTCGGTACTGGTTCAGCGGTATAAAGAAAGCAGACGCCGGCATCCGCTAGCGCCTGAAGGTATGCCGCTGGATGGTATCCGTTTAGAACGTCAAATGTTAGATGACCTCAAAACATCTGCGACTCAGATTATAGATACAAGTATTATCAAGCCTGCTCAATTAAAAGAGAAAATCATTGCTCGTTTTTCTCATTTGGAATCCAATCGGTTATCGATTAATGTAACTTCATTTGGCTTCAAATATGGTATTCCGATTGATGCCGATCTCATTTTCGATGTTCGTTTTTTACCTAATCCTCACTATATTGACCATCTAAGGCCACATACCGGACAGGATAGTGATGTGTACGAATATGTAATGAAATGGCCAGAAACACAAGCTTTTCTGACTAAATTATTAGATATGTTGCACTTCTTAATCCCTCATTATCGGAATGAAGGCAAAAGCCAGGTTATTATAGGCATTGGTTGTACAGGCGGTAAGCATCGTTCTGTTGCGATCTCTGAATATCTGGGTCGCATGCTTGGCGCAAGCGAAACAGAAACTGTACGTGTTAGTCATAGGGATGCTGATCGCGATCGGCATTAAGGAGTGAAAGATATGTCTATTTCACAACCCACTTTACCTGTGGTTCGTCCGCGAATCGTGGTTATGGGTGGTGGCACCGGGTTGTCGGTAATGCTTAGAGGTCTCAAAGAAAAGCCACTGGATATTACAGCTATCGTTACTGTAGCAGATGATGGTGGAAGTTCTGGTATTCTTCGAGACGAACTAAAAATGCCGCCTCCGGGTGATATTCGTAATGTACTCACCGCTTTGGCGGATGTAGAACCTCTTTTATCAGAGATGCTCAAATATCGTTTTCAAAAAGGCGAAGGACTTGCAGGTCATAGCTTAGGTAACCTGATTCTGGCAGCAATGACAGACATATCGGGTGATTTCGTGACTGCTGTTCGAGAATTGAGTCGTGTATTTGCTGTGCGAGGACAAGTGCTTCCAGCAGCAGAACAGGCTGTTATTCTACACGCCGAGATGGAGGATGGCTCTATCGTCACTGGGGAGTCGAAGATTCCTGAAGCCGGTCAAAAAATCAAACGCATTTTTTTAGAACCTGAGCATGTAGAACCATTGCCTGATGCGGTACTCGCTATTCAGCAGGCAGATGCGATTCTGATCGGACCTGGCAGTCTGTATACGAGTCTGTTGCCCAATTTGCTTGTGCATAAGCTTGCAGATGCGATATTGAATTCAAATGCGCTCAAATTATTTATCTGCAATGTGATGACACAGCCGGGAGAAACAGATCATTATACAGTAAGTGATCATTTGAATGCGATCTATGAGCATGTCGGTCATCGCTTATTTGATTATGTGATTGTGAATAACGATCCTATTCCTTTGAAAATGCAAAAACGGTATGCCGAACAAGGAGCGAAGCCAGTAATCCTGGATCTGGAAACGGTGGAGTCGCTCGGGTACAAAGTTATTGCAGACAAACTGGTGCTCTATGGAACCTATCTTCGTCATGATGCAGATAAGTTAAGTCATCATATTTATGAACAAGTTAAAAAATCTATGTTATCGAAAGGGTGAGTCCATTGTCATTTGCGGCGCAGACGAAAAAAGAATTAACGATGGTAGAGGCTGATGACTGTTGTGAACATGCAGAACTGTCTGCGCTTATACGGATGAATGGTTCAGTGCAAATTTCCAACAAGAAAGTGATTTTAGATATTTCTACTGAAAATGCCGCTATCGCAAGACGGATCTATTCCCTGATCAAAAAGCATTTTGCTGTGCATACTGAATTACTGGTGCGTAAAAAAATGCGTCTCAAAAAAAATAATGTCTACATTGTTCGTATTCCGATGGGTGTACAAAGCATTCTGACTACACTTAAAATTGTGTCTGAAGGATTTATGTTTACCCCGGGCATTAATACGGAAATGGTACGCAAAAACTGCTGTAAACGTGCTTATTTACGCGGTGCTTTTATGGCAGGTGGATCGGTGAACAATCCAGAAGGATCATCGTATCATTTGGAGATTGCATCGATGTATGAAGAACAATGCCAGGCGCTTGTTGATCTTGCGAATGAATTTGAATTGAATGCTCGCTGTATTGAACGCAAAAAAGGCTTTATTTTGTATATCAAAGAAGGCGAAAAAATTATTGAGTTTTTGAGTATTATCGGAGCTCATCAAGCGCTATTCAAATTCGAAGATGTTCGTATTATGCGAGATATGCGTAATTCCGTAAATCGTATCGTAAATTGTGAGACAGCTAACTTGAACAAAACGATTGGTGCAGCAGTTCGTCAGATTGATAACATCAAATTTATTCAGCGCCGTATTGGACTTGAACAATTGCCTGATAAATTGCGTGAAGTAGCAGAGATTCGTCTAGCACATCCTGATATGAATCTCAAAGAAGTAGGCGAAATGCTTAAAGGTGGAGTCAGTAAGTCTGGCGTCAATCATCGACTACGCAAATTAGACGAGATGGCTGAAAAGATGCGCAATGAACACTATGCTTGAATAAAATAATCTCACGTAAGCTTTATTTTTTTCTAGTACGGTGCGTGCTATAATGGTATAGTGTTATGAACATGGTATTAAACACTGTGAGTTGCGTATGCACGCTCAATAGATGTAATGAATATGTATTATAGGGGGTAACGATCTCATGACAAAACACCCGGTTGTTGTTCGATTGAAAACGGGATTACACGCAAGACCTGCAGCATTGTTTGTACAGGAAGCGAATAAATATTCTTCAGAGATTTTTGTTGAAAAAGATGATAAAAAAGTGAATGCTAAAAGCATCATGGGCATTATGAGCCTTGCAATCAGCTCTGGCACTGAAGTATACATTAGTGCTGAAGGCGCAGATTCAGAATCTGCTGTAAACGCTTTAGTCAGTCTAGTAAGCAAAGAAGAATTAGAAAACCAATAAGCCCCCCATAACATATATGGAGGGCACGCCGTCACAGAATGCTGTGGCGGTTTTTTGTATAGTTAGCATCAATTAGCTTAGAAAAATGCCTTTTTTAGCAAAGTTCAATTTCAATTGAAACGCATTCCATGAACTTTGATATCCGAAGCCATCTCGCAATACAGCAAATGGAATATACATACGTCCATTGACCACTGTAGCATCAGGCCCATTCCATTGATGATTATTCAGACGCATTGTTACGCCAGAATTGCTCATGATCATATCAAGCTGATCATCATTTTGCAATAATGTATATGTTTTGACGCCAGATTCATAGCGTAACGTCATTCCTATAGAGTCACGTAGCATAACGACTGGAATCATCGTATTACCACCGATCAAAAGACCATTTTGCGGAAGGCGTGTTCCATTCCATTCTAACTTCACTTCACGCGGCTTGGCTGGAGTGGCAGCTTGAACGGCTGTTGTATTAAAAATTAGAATACTCATCATAAGCAAAATGGAACTCCATAGATATTTGTTTTTTGACATGGTGACTCTCCCCTCATTCTATTATTCCCGATCTCGTGTACTCATTATAGCGCTAAAGTCCATAATGGTGGGATTATATGAGATTATAAAAAAAATAATCTAACTTGTCACGATGAACTTGAACAATGCTCAACTTGTTGTGTGAAATACATACTCTCTTGTCTGATCTCTCTCTATTTTTCGGCCGAGTTTGAAAAACAACTCCTCTCTCCATAATCGCTCAAATAATCAATGATGCAACTTTTATTTGCTCCTTATCGTTTAGTAGGTACAACCAATTAAGGAGTGAATAAAATGAAAAGAACAAGTAAATCCCTAGCTTCATTGATGCTCGCAGGTACATTACTAACTGGTATGAGTGCGTTTGTAGCACTGCCTAGTCATACAACTTATGCAGCGGAAACGGCAGTTACAACAGCACCAGGTGTGATTAATGTGAGTGGTACAGGTAAGTTAACAGTCAAACCAGACATCTCATATCTAACGATCGGAGTACAGACAACTTCAGCGACTGCTGCCAAAGCCCAATCAGCAAATGCTGAGAAAATGGCAAAATTGAATACTTTGCTCAAAGGAGAATGGAAAATTCCAAACGCGGATATTGAGAGTGTTCAATTCTATGTACAACCCAACTATGATTATAACGGTAAAGACCCGCAAAAAGTTACAGGTTATACGGCATATCATAGTTTGCAAGTGACTTATCGTGATTTGGACAAATTAGGTTCATTGTTGGATGCTGCTGCTAAATCAGGAGCTAACAATATCGGTTCTGTTAGCTTTGGGATCGAAAATGAAGATACCTATCAAGAGCAAGTTATTGCCAAAGCAATGTCTAATGCAAAAGTAAGAGCTCAATCGATTGCAAAAGCAGCAAACCTTTCACTTGGAAGCTTGTTGTCCGTAAGTGATCCAGGTGTAAGTGCACCACCTGTTGTATATATGGAAAAACAAAGTGCTAAAGCGCTGGATACTCCTGATGCTGCCGGTACAAATATTGAGCCAGGTACGATTGAATTGAATGCTACACTTAACGTGCAGTATGCTATGAATTAACAGATTGAAGCGTGAATGAATCTGATTAGAGCAAAATAATCAGAATTGTAACTAATTATACGTGCAAATCCACGTATCGTTTCAGTATAGTAGAAGTTTACTAAAGCAGAGCAGTCCTCAAATTAGAAACGTTTATCTTGTTCAATATCTACATGAGCAAGATAAACGTTTTTTTGATATTCAGCAGAAAAACCTAAAAATGTTTTACAGTTTCATCATTTTTAGTAGGGCAATCGTGACTATGTTGTAAATTGATATTGAGTGATTTGTAAATCTCTTGATAAATGTTAAGGATATAATAAAGAAGGTTAAACCAAATATAACATGATACATAATGTTAAAGGAGAGATAATGAATGAACACGAATCAAAACAATACATCTAAAGCACATTTGAAAAAAATCTCTGCGTTTCTGTTAGCAACAACGATGGCTACTGTAGGAACGGTAGCTGTTCTACCAGGAACTTCTTATACAGTACAAGCGGCTGCTGCAACATCGTCTACTGCTAAATCAGCTATTCATGTACAAGTAGAAGGAAAAGCGATCGCTACAACAGGGATTGTGAGTCCAAATGGTAGTTCGCTACTTCCTTTAAAAGACACAGCCAAAGCAATCGGGGCTACAGTAACGTACAATGCTAAAGAGAAAACAGTTACCGTGACCAAAGACAAAAATAAAGCATCATTTGCTCTAGGAGTAGATGTAAATGACGGTGTATTTGTTACCTTAAATGGTAGTACGGTTGGAGATAGTTATGATGCTAAAATAGTCAATGGTACTTCTTATGTAGCTATCAAAGCAGTTACAGATCAATTCGGATATCGTGCGGTATGGAATGGTGCTACACGTACTGTAAATATAACAAAAGAAGGCATGAATAATATTGAACTAACAACAGCTACTCTAAAACCGACCAAAACGAACAGCTATACAGAGATCAATATTAAATATCCAGTCATATCTGGTTTGGACAATTCAGAAGCTGAAGTAGCTATTAATAAAGCTTTCAAAGCTCATGCGCAAACTTATTTGGAACAAACACAAAAACAAGCTAAAGAATTAGGGGCTCCTCCTAAAGATTCAGCTATGACATATGAAATAGATAGTGGTTATAAAGTAACTTATAATCGTAACGGTGTATTAAGTGTGTTAGTAAACGACTATGAATTTCTCGGCGGTGCACACGGCGGGGCTACGCTAACGGGAATGACATTCTCGTTGAAAGACGGCAAGCAAATTCAATTGAGTGATCTACTCAAATCCAATAGCAATTATCGTAAAGACATCGACAAAGTCATTAATGCTGAAATCAAAAAAGAAGATCTTTACTTTGCAGATAGTTTTAAAGGAATTGCTGCTAATCAAGGATATTATTTAACAGATAGTGGACTAACAATCTATTTCCAACAATACGAAATTGCACCATATGCAGCAGGTACACCAGAGTTCTCATTTACTTTTAAAAAATTGTTGCCTACAGGTGTAAATCCATTGGATGCGTACAAAGCTTAATTTTGATAATATAAGTGATCGGATGATAGAGTAATTGCAATATTATGAAGTAAATGTAGCAGTTATTAGACTGACTATTATAAAAAAGAATACAAAAAAGCCTCCGGTTTATATCCCGGAGGCTTTTTCGCGTGTTGTTCCAGCATGCTGGAGTAAAATTATACCCCTTGTGGAGGTGTATTTTCAATCACTTTATCAACTATGCCATATTCTTGTGCTTCAGCAGCAGTCATAAAGTAATCGCGGTCTGTATCTTTTTCAATACGTTCCAACGGTTGACCTGTGCGATCAGCTAGAATTTTGTTCAATTTGTCGCGCATTTTAAGAATACGACGAGCACGGATTTCGATATCTGTTGCTTGTCCTTGTGCGCCACCAAGTGGTTGGTGAATCATGATTTCGCTGTTAGGCAAAGCAAAACGTTTACCTTTAGCACCAGCGTTAAGCAAGAATGCACCCATACTTGCAGCCATACCTACACAGATAGTAGATACATCAGCTTTGATAAATTGCATTGTATCGTAAATAGCCATCCCCGCAGTGATCGAACCGCCTGGACTGTTAACATATAGGTGGATGTCTTTCTCCGGGTCTTCGGCTTCCAGAAACAGCATTTGTGCAATAATCGCGTTAGCTACAACATCATTAACTTCAGAACCTAGAAAAATAATGCGGTCTTTTAACAGACGAGAGTAAATGTCATAGGCACGTTCTCCACGACTGCTTTGTTCAACGACCATTGGAATATAACTCACTAGAAACCCTCCTTCAAAGTTGTACATCATAATAGATTAATTATAGATCAAATATTGTATTAGAAGATACTCATTGTTCTTACCACATTATAGGATAATTCGAATCAAAAGTCAAAGAAAGTCAAACTAT
Organism: Paenibacillus kyungheensis; assembly: GCF_028606985.1. Lineage (NCBI taxonomy): Bacteria > Bacillati > Bacillota > Bacilli > Caryophanales > Paenibacillaceae > Paenibacillus > Paenibacillus kyungheensis. The sequence goes on from NZ_CP117416.1 coordinate 161,948, forward strand.
CCTGACCAAAAGTGTAGGAACATCAGTAAAATCGGTTAATGAAGAAGAGGGCAACCCAAATTTGGGTATAAAAATAACCAGCATAGGCTGGTTAAAGGGTGTTCTGCATTTATAAGTCAATCACTTAATGTTGCGCAAATAGTTCTTAGATATGATAGAACATATCAAAAGGCATTCGATCATACCGATTACTTATGTAAAAAAGATAATGAAATAAAAAATATAAATGGCGCGCCCGCCAAGAATCGAACTTGGATCTCAGGCTTCGGAGGCCTACGTCATATCCATTGGACCACGGGCGCACATCAAAACAGCAGTACGATTGATTATAGGATATCTACCTATAAAAAGCAAGTTGGCTTGGGAGGAAATCACGGATAAAAACGATAACATCAACCTCTCACAGAATAGTTGTGTTAAAAACTTGCTTCTGCATGAAAAATTGGTTAAGATAGACGTGGGACTTAAAAAGTTATGCCGGGACATTTTGAGTCCATTAAGAATCGCGGATATAATGAACACTGAGCGAGATAAGTTGCAGGAGTGGAATGCATGCGGAAAATATTAGAAATACAAAAGCAGCTTCTGCCCGATCTCACCGAAGTACTCAAAAAAAGATATACGATTCTGCATCAGGTTATGATGGTAGGGCTGGTTGGAAGAAGATCACTCGCCACATCGCTTAATATGACTGAACGCGTCTTACGTGCAGAGACCGATCTTCTCAAATCGCAAGGGTTACTTGAGATTGAAAGTACGGGAATGAAGGTTAGTGAAGCAGGCAAGCAATTGCTTGATGAGCTGGAACCTATTATTCAGGAACTGCTTGGATTATCGAATCTGGAAGAACGTATTCGCACTTTCTATAAGTTGAGACAAGTAATTGTCGTTCCTGGTGATAGTGACATATCTATTATGGCTAAGCAAGAGCTTGGACGAGCAGGAGCCAAAGCGCTGCTCAGTGTCATCCGTGAGGACGATGTCGTTGCTGTTACAGGAGGCTTTACATTAGCTGAAGTCGCTGAGCAACTCAGTCCATCCATACCGGCACCTCTCAAGAATGCCTGGTTCGTACCGGCAAGAGGCGGACTTGGAGAGAGTATGGAATTTCAGGCGAATTCGATTGCTTCCACTATGGCAAAGCGTGTAGGCGCACAATATCGATTGTTGCATATTCCAGATTTATTGCGTGAAGATGCTTATGAATTGCTTTATCAGGATCAGAATATCCGCGAAATTGTCGGTCTGATTCGTAAAGCACGTATCATCATGCATGGAATTGGAGATGCGATGGAGATGGTGCGTCGCCGTAGACTTGAACCCGAGGCAGCGGAAGAAATTCATGCCGCTGGAGCTGTTGCTGAATCATTCGGTCATTATTTTAATGAACAGGGTGAGACGGTGCACCAGATGTTAACGATGGGACTTCAGCTCGATGATATTTCCAAAGCGGAAGTGGTTATCGGTATTGCTGGAGGTCGTAGCAAAGCCAAATCGATTCATGCTGTACTCAAATTCGGTCAGGAAGATATTCTGGTCATTGACGAAGCCGCTGCTAGAGAAATTGTGAAAGAACTAGACTAGTCCTTTTGCTTCATTTTCGAACGTCTAGCAGTCGGCACACAAGATTTACTCTATAATGTTGTCTTGACATGCCTTTTATAAGGTATGTCTTGAAATAAATTAAATACACTATCTCTAGGAGGAATTAACTCATGGTTAAAGTTGGTATTAATGGTTTCGGACGTATTGGACGCTTGGCTTTCCGTCGTATTCAAAATGTAGCAGGTATTGAAGTAGTAGCAATTAACGATTTGACTGACGCTAAAATGTTGGCTCACTTGTTGAAATATGATACAACTCAAGGTAAATTTGACGGCGAAGTTGAAGTTCATGACGGATTCTTCAAAGTAAACGGAAAAGAAGTAAAAGTTCTAGCTAACCGTAACCCAGAAGAACTTCCTTGGGGAGATCTTGGTGTGGATATCGTTCTTGAATGTACTGGATTCTTCACAACTAAAGAAGCAGCTGAGAAACATTTAACAGCTGGTGCTAAAAAAGTTGTTATCTCTGCTCCAGCTACAGGCGAAATGAAAACAATCGTTTATAACGTAAACCATGAAATTCTTGATGGTACTGAAACTGTAATCTCTGGTGCTTCTTGCACAACGAACTGTCTTGCTCCTATGGCTAAAACATTGCAAGATCAATTCGGAGTAGTAGAAGGCTTGATGACTACAATTCACGCTTACACTGGCGACCAAAACACTTTGGATGCTCCACATGCTAAAGGTGACTTCCGTCGTGCTCGTGCAGCTGCTGAAAACATCATTCCTAACACAACTGGTGCTGCTAAAGCAATCGGTTTGGTTATCCCTGAATTGAAAGGTAAATTGGATGGTGCAGCACAACGTGTTCCTGTAGCAACTGGTTCCCTTACTGAATTGGTAACTATTTTGGAGAAAAAAGTTACTGTTGATGAAGTTAACGCTGCTATGAAAGCTGCTTCTGATGCTGAAACTTATGGTTACACTGAAGACGAAATCGTATCTTCTGATATCAAAGGTATGACTTTCGGTTCTCTATTCGATGCTACTCAAACTCGTGTTCTAACTGTTGGTGACCACCAATTGGTTAAAACTGTAGCTTGGTACGATAACGAAATGTCTTACACTGCACAATTGGTTCGTACTCTTGAGTACTTCGCTAACAAAGCGTAAGAATCTTACGTGAACTGAAATAAATATTAATTCCATAAAGCGGAAACAGGTTTCTTGTGTTTCCGCTTTTTCTAAATGAATATCTGTTTTAAATTGCTCGTTAATCAAAATTCAGGGCATGGAGGAACAATATAATGAATAAGAAAAGTGTTCGTGATGTAGAAGTAAAAGGTAAAGTGGTATTTGTACGTGTAGATTTCAACGTACCTATGGAAGACGGTAAAATTACAGATGACAAACGTATCCGTGAAACTTTACCAACAATTCAATATCTAGTTGAAAAAGGTGCAAAAGTTGTACTTGCAAGTCATATGGGTCGTCCTAAAGGTGAAGTGGTTGAATCACTACGCTTAACTCCACAAGCAGAGCGTCTATCTGAATTGCTAGGTCAACCGGTTGCTAAAGCTGACGAAGCTATTGGCGATGCAGTAAAAGCAAAAATCGCTGAATTAAAAGAGGGCGACGTTTTGGTTCTTGAAAACGTACGTTTCTACCCTGGTGAAGAGAAAAACGATGCAGACTTAGCTAAATCTTTTGCAGAATTGGCTGATCTATTCGTAAATGATGCATTTGGTGCAGCTCACCGTGCGCATGCTTCAACAGAAGGTATTGCACACCACTTGCCAGCAGTATCTGGTCTTTTGATGGAGAAAGAATTAGATGTATTGGGTAAAGCATTGACTAGCCCAGAACGTCCTTTCACAGCAATCGTAGGTGGATCTAAAGTAAAAGACAAAATCGATGTTATCGATAACCTAATCACACTTGCAGACAACATCATTATTGGTGGTGGATTGACTTACACATTCTTCAAAGCTCAAGGTCATGAAGTAGGACAATCTCTTCTAGACGAAAGCAAATTGGATGTTGTACTTGGATTCATGGAAAAAGCAAAAAAATTAGGTAAAAAATTGTATCTTCCAGTAGATATCGTTGTTTCTGACGATTTCAGCGCAGATGCTAACACAGATATCGTAACGATTGATAAAATCCCAGCAGCTTGGGAAGGCGTAGACATCGGTCCTAAAACTCGTGAAATTTATGCTGATGTAATCAAAAACTCCAAATTGGTTGTATGGAACGGACCAATGGGCGTATTTGAAATCGCACCTTTCTCTGGTGGTACAAAAGCAGTAGCAGAAGCATGTGCAACAACTGAAGCTTACACTATCATTGGTGGCGGTGATTCCGCAGCAGCAGCAGAGAAATTCGGCTTGGCTGATAAAATGGACCATATCTCTACAGGTGGCGGTGCTTCCCTAGAGTTTATGGAAGGTAAAGCTCTTCCAGGCGTTGTGGCATTGAACGATAAATAAGTTTAAAATGTATATAGATTTGAGTGCTTTGGATTGTACAAAGCACTTCAGTGTGGCTTTGATCAGAACACTGTAGTTATGCAAACAGAAGGAGTGATATCGCAGTGAGAACACCAATTATTGCAGGGAACTGGAAGATGTTCAAAACCGTTCCTGAAGCAAAAGCGTTTATTGAAGATATCAAAGGCAAAGCAGAAGTAGATGGCGTAGAAAGCGTGATTTGCGCTCCTTTCACTAATCTTCCTGCTTTGGTTGAAGCAGTAAAAGGAACTTCTATCAAAATCGGTGCACAAAATCTTCATTTCGAAGACAATGGTGCTTACACTGGCGAAATCAGTGGTGTAATGTTGAAAGATCTTGGTGTGGACTATGTAATCATCGGTCACTCTGAGCGTCGTCAATATTTTGCTGAAACAGACGAAATCGTTAATAAAAAAGTACATGCTGCTTTCCGTCATGGTTTGACTCCTATCGTATGTGTAGGTGAAAAGCTTGAAGAGCGTGAAGCTAATCAAACTAAAGAAGTATGTAAAGTACAAACAGAAGGTGCTTTTGTCGGATTAAGTGCAGATCAAGCGAAAGAAACAGTAATCGCTTATGAGCCAATCTGGGCAATCGGAACAGGCAAATCTTCTACATCCCAAGATGCGAATGAAGTTATCGCTTATATTCGTGAATTGGTTAAAGGTCTATACAACGAAGAAGTGGCTAACGCAGTTCGTATTCAATACGGCGGTAGCGTGAAACCGGAGAATGTGAAGGAGTACATGGGACAAAGCGATATCGATGGCGCACTTGTCGGCGGCGCAAGCTTGCAACCTGATTCTTACATTCAGCTCGTTGAGGGGGCGAAGTAAATGTCAGCACCCAAACCAGTAGCACTAATCATTATGGACGGATTCGGTCTGCGCGCAGAAGTAGAAGGCAACGGCGTTGCTCAAGCGAAAAAACCGAATTATGATAGATATCTAAGCGAATACCCACACACTACACTAACTGCTTGCGGTGAAGCTGTAGGTCTGCCTGAAGGGCAAATGGGTAACTCGGAAGTAGGTCACTTGAACATCGGTGCAGGCCGTATCGTATATCAAGATTTGACTCGTATTTCCAAGTCGATTCGTGATGGAGACTTTTTCCAAAATGAAGCGTTGGTTGGCGCATTTACAAATGCAAAAACAAACGGCAAAAAATTGCATGTGTTCACCCTGTTATCCGATGGCGGTGTACATAGTCATATCGATCATTTATTCGCTACACTGGATATGGCTAAACGCGAAGACTTCCATGATGTATTGATTCATGTATTCTTGGATGGACGCGACGTATCACCAGATAGCGGTAAACGTTATATGGAACGATTGGTTGCTCAAATAGCAGAAGTGGGCGTAGGTAAAATTGCTACCGTTCAAGGTCGCTATTATGCAATGGATCGTGACAAACGCTGGGAACGTGTGGAAAAAGCTTACCGTGCTATCGCTTTTGGCGAAGGTCCGGCATTCAAAGATCCAGAAAACGTTATTTCTTCTTCTTACCAAAATTCAGTATTTGACGAATTCGTTGAACCATCTGTTATTGTGGATAGTGAAGAAAAACCAGTCGGTACAGTAAGTGATGGAGATTCAATCATCTTCTTGAACTTCCGTCCTGACCGTGCAATTCAATTATCTCAAGCTTTTACGCAAGAAGCATTTGAAGGATTCGATCGTGGACATGCACAACCGCAAAACCTGTACTATGTATGCTTAACCACATACAGCAATACAGTAAGTGGAACGGTAGCGTATGGCCCTAAAGATCTGAGCAACACGCTTGGTGAAGTCTTAGTACAGCATGGCAAAAAACAATTGCGTATTGCTGAGACTGAGAAATACCCGCACGTTACATTCTTTTTCAGTGGCGGTCGTGATGTAGAACTTGAAGGCGAGACTCGTATCTTGATTAACTCTCCTAAAGTCGCTACGTATGATCTACAACCGGAAATGAGTGCACGTGAAGTAGCAGATGCTTGTATTGCTGAGATTGAAGCAGAGCGTCAAGATGTTATCATTTTGAACTTTGCTAATCCTGATATGGTAGGTCACTCTGGTAAGCTAGAGCCTACAATCAGAGCGGTAGAAACAACAGATGAGTGTGTAGGTAGAGTCGTAGATGCGATTCTAGCTAAAGGTGGCGTAGCCCTAATTACTGCTGACCATGGTAATGCTGAGACAGAGATTGATGAATTGGGTCGTCCGCAGACGGCACATACAACAAACCCTGTACCATTTATCGTCACAGATAAAAATGTTACTTTGCGTGAAGGTGGTATCTTAGGTGATATCGCTCCAACCATTCTTGATTTTGCACAATTACCTAAACCGGAAGAAATGACAGGTACATCTATTGTCAACAGCCGTAAGTAATTGCTCGCTATAAAGATATGACTTAAAATGTAATGATCATGTATGATCTAAAATAACGATTTAAAAGGAGAACATTTAACCATGACTATTATTTCTGATGTTTATGCACGCGAAGTTCTTGACTCCCGCGGTAACCCTACAGTTGAAGTTGAAGTATACTTGGAATCTGGCGCTTTGGGTCGCGCTATCGTTCCTTCTGGCGCATCTACTGGTGCTCATGAAGCTGTAGAACTTCGTGATGAAGACAAATCTCGTTACTTGGGTAAAGGCGTTCTTAAAGCAGTAGAGAACGTTAACGAAATCATCGCTCCAGAAATCATTGGTATGGATGCTTTGGATCAATTGGGTATCGATAAAGCAATGATCAAATTGGATGGTACTCCTAACAAAGCTAAATTGGGTGCTAACGCTATTCTTGCAGTATCTATGGCTACTGCTCGTGCAGCTGCTGATGCTCTTGACCTTCCATTGTATGTATACTTGGGCGGATTCAACGCAAAACAATTGCCAGTACCAATGATGAACATCATCAACGGTGGTGAGCACGCTGATAACAACGTTGACGTTCAAGAATTCATGGTATTGCCAGTTGGAGCTCCTAGCTTCAAAGAAGCTCTTCGTACAGGTGCTGAGATTTTCCACAGCCTTAAATCTGTATTGAAAGCTAAAGGACTTAGCACTTCTGTAGGTGACGAAGGTGGATTCGCTCCTAACTTCACATCTAACGAAGAAGCATTGACTTCTATTATCGAAGCAATCGAAAAAGCTGGTTACAAACCAGGTGTTGACGTATTCTTGGGTATGGACGTTGCTTCTACTGAGTTCTACAAAAACGGTAAATATGAACTTGCTGGCGAAGGTAAATCATACACTTCTGCTGAGTTCGTAGACTTGATGGCTTCATGGGTTGATAAATACCCAATCATTACAATCGAAGATGGTTGTTCTGAAGATGACTGGGAAGGTTGGAAATTGTTAACTGAGAAATTGGGAGACAAAGTTCAATTGGTTGGTGACGACTTGTTCGTAACAAACACTGAGCGTCTTGGTCGTGGTATTGAAGAAGGTATTGGTAACTCTATCCTTGTTAAAGTTAACCAAATCGGTACACTTTCTGAAACATTTGATGCGATCGAAATGGCTAAACGCGCTGGTTACACAGCTGTTATCTCTCACCGCTCTGGTGAATCCGAAGATAGCACAATCGCTGACATCGCTGTAGCGACAAATGCTGGACAAATCAAAACAGGTGCTCCTTCACGTACAGACCGTATTGCTAAATACAACCAATTGCTTCGCATCGAAGATCAATTGGGTGACCTTGCTAAATACGATGGTCTTAAATCTTTCTACAACTTGACTGCACACAGAGGCTTGACTAAATAATTGACTTTTAACTTTGGATTCATATTCTTTTAGAAGAAGATGATCAAAGGTCAAAAGATAGATCACAACCATCCGGTATCATGCCGGGTGGTTGTTTTTTTATAGATAGGTGTTGGCTAAGATTATGAATATGTTAACACGTAAAAAAGAAGAGTAAGCTTCAAAAACTGACTTAATCATACATATCGGAGTAAAAAGATTGCTTTTCACTTGAAAAATATGCTAAAATAAGAATGCTGTTTTCTATACGATTATTACATACGATAGTGATAGTCAATCGCTATTGTTCTTATATGATAACGATAGATGTTCGGCGTATTCGTTTGAGGAGGTGGAATTCATGTTATTGACTTTGAAAGTACTGCTTATGATTTTTTCCGTTGGGTTGATCGTTATTGTTCTACTTCAAAAAGGTAAAAGTGCTGGACTTTCTGGTGCCATCTCCGGCGGTGCGGAACATCTTTTTGGTAAAACCAAAGCGCGCGGAATGGAACTGGTGTTGGAACGTACAACAGTAGGTCTAGCTATTGGATTTTTTGTTTTAGCTATTCTTGTAGCGGTCTTTAGTTAAATCATGAATCGCCTGATTCGGTAGAGCATCATTTTACCGGTTCAGGCGATTTTTATATGTTAGGCAAAAGATTGTTCTTTGGTTAATCATTGTTCATAGAGAATTCATATAAAGGAACTATACTTGGAATTGTTCCCGAGCTTGTCCATTATTCCCATGCAAGACATGTAAGACCGAAGTCCATGATGTGCAATACTTTTCAGGCAGTTTTGTTATTCCCAACCAAGGAGGGGATAATAGAACTGCCCTCTTTTTTTATACAGATCAATACAGGCAACTGAATATTTGAAGCGAATTGAATGAGTGAGATTAATTTAGTGTATACTAGGGTATGAGTATACTAAACGCTACAATGCATACAGTTGTACATACGGATCAAGAAGGGAACATAAGCTTACCCTGAAGGTCGTCCGAGGTGAAATGATATGATTACTGAACAACAAGTATTAGATGTAATAAAGAGTATCGATTATAAACCAATGACTTATCAAGAGTTGGAGCAGCAGTTAGAGATTCAAGCAGCTTCTGATTTTAAAGAATTGGTCAAAATATTAAATGAACTTGAGCACACAGGAGTGATCGTGCAGAACAAGTCTCATCGTTATGGTCTACCTGAACATATGGATCTGGTTCGTGGACGTATTCAAGCCCATGCCAAAGGATTCGCCTTTCTGATTCCTGAGGAAAAAGAGCATGGCGATGTCTACATTAATGCCAATGATATGGGAACGGCAATGAACGGTGATATCGTGTTTGTGAAAGTCACTTCTCGCAGTACGACAGGTGGTCGTATGGAAGGCGAAGTGGTCCGCGTGATTACTCGCAAAAATACACGCATTGTTGGTGTATTTCAAGGACTCGATACGTACGGGTTTATTATCCCTGATGACAAGCGGATTAACCGCGATATTTTTGTGCCTAAAGAGTCATTCGGTGGCGCAGTTGAAGGGGAAAAAGTGGTGGCTGAAATCGTCAGCTATCCAGAAGGCAGAGCAGCAGCAGAAGGACGAATCGTTGAAGTGTTGGGTCATAAAGATGATCCAGGCGTAGACATTTTGTCTGTTATTCGCAAGCATCAATTACCAGAATCATTCCCTGATGAAATTATGGACGAAGCGCAAGCAGCTCCTGATTCTATTACAGATGCAGAGATCGTCGAACAAGGTAGACGTGATCTACGCGACAAAAATATCGTAACGATCGATGGTGAAGATGCCAAAGACTTGGATGATGCGGTCAATGTAGAGCGTCTAGACAACGGACATTACCGTCTAGGCGTTCATATTGCAGATGTAGGCTACTATGTCAAAGAGGGCTCTAAGCTCGATATTGAAGCCTACAACCGCGGATGTAGTGTGTATCTAGTGGATCGCGTCATTCCGATGCTACCTCATCGCTTGTCTAATGGTATCTGTAGTCTACATCCACAGGTAGATCGCCTTACCCTTTCATGCGAAATGGAATTCGATGAGCATATGAAAGTCGTGAAGCATGAAATCTTTACCAGTGTGATCAAAACCAAAGAGCGTATGACCTATACGAATGTACGCAAAATTTTGGAAGATGAAGATCCAGAATTGTTAGAACGTTATGCTCCGCTTGTCGAAGATTTCAAATTGATGCGTGAATTGGCGATGCAGTTACGTGATATGCGTGCTCGTCGTGGCGCAGTTGATTTTGATTTTGACGAAGCGAAGATTATTTTAGATGAAAAAGGTAGACCCATCGATATCGTGAAGCGTGAGCGTTCGGTAGCAGAACAGATTATCGAAGAGTTTATGCTAGCAGCGAATGAGACGGTAGCCGAGCATTTCAGTACGCTTCAAGTGCCTTTCTTGTATCGTATTCATGAGAATCCAGATCAAGAGAAATTGCAGAACTTCTTAGCATTCGCTTCGAACTTTGGTCATGTGATCAAAGGAACAGGCGATCATATTCATCCACGTGCATTGCAACAATTGTTGCAAGATATCAAAGGTGAAAAAGAAGAAACAGTGATCAGCACAATGATGCTTCGTTCGATGAAACAAGCAAAATACTCCGCAGACAGTTCAGGTCACTTTGGACTAGCTGCAGATTATTATAGTCACTTCACATCGCCGATTCGTCGTTATCCCGATCTGGTTATTCACCGCGTGATTCGTGAAGTGATCGAAAATGGTGGTAAGCTGAAGCCGAAGCGCCAGGATTACCTCAATTCTCGTATGGCAGATATTGCGCAACAATCTTCAGAACGTGAGCGTGTGGCTGTCGATGCAGAGCGTGATACCGATCAATTGAAAAAAGCAGAATACATGCTGGATAAAGTGGGCGAAGAGTTCGAAGGTATTATCAGCAGTGTGACAAGCTTCGGTATGTTTATCGAGCTGGATAATACAGTAGAAGGTCTGATCCGCTTAGGGATGCTGACTGACGATTATTATCATTTTGACGATAAACAAATGATCTTGCTTGGCGAACGTACTTCCAAAATCTATCGTATCGGTGATGCAATTACGGTACGTGTAGCCCGCGTGAATATGGAAGATCATACGATCGACTTTGAGCTCAAAGATATGCCGAAAAGCAATCGTCCTGAGCGTGCAGATCGTGGTGCTCGTCCTCCACGTGGAGATAGCGACCGTAGAGGTGGACGTGGCGGAGATCGTGGTAAAAACAAAGCAGCTAGTAAAGCGGCGAAATTCGGTAAAGCAGCGAAGGCTGCCAAAGCGACCAAAGCTCCTAGCACTTCAGTAGCGCCTACTACAGATACAGGCAGTAAAAAGCCAGGCAGACGCAAACGTAAATCATCTGCGGCAGCTTCCGGTCAGACGACTGCGGTAAATGTACCGACTACTCAACCACGCAACCTGGACAGTACGACAGCTGTCAATGCAGGTGAGGGTAAGCCTAAAAAAGCGAAAGGCATTTCGACCAATGCTCCGAAAAGTTCGGGTAAAGACAATTCTCGTAACTTTAACTTCGGTTCAGGAAAAGGTGGATATAACAGCCCTGTCGAAAGTAGCAAAAAGCGTAAAGGTAGCCCGGCACCAAGACGCAAAAAGATAGAAGGCCCTGTATTCGATCCAGAAGCAGGCAATATCCAAACGTCTTCAGCTAAAGTAGATACAGGTAAAACAGGTGGCGAAGTGAAAAAAAGTCGTCCACGCAAACGTAAACCAAAATCTACCGAGCAAAAACCTGAATAAATAGCGATAGATCGGCTTTCTTCTTTCTCTGTATACCTTAGAATGAGGAGAGAGGATGAAGAAATGCCGGTCTTTATTTAAAATGATAGGTACACAAGTATAGATAAGAAAGTAAACCTGCAAGGTATAACATAAGTAATAGTTAACTAATCCGTTTATAAAGGAGTGAACCCTTATGGCACCTAAAAAGGGTGAAAGTAAAGTTCTTGCACAGAACAAAAAAGCATCACACGATTATTTTATCGAAGATACGTATGAAGCAGGAATGGTTTTAACCGGAACAGAGATCAAATCATTGCGCCGCGCAAGAGCGAATATTGGAGATGCGTTCTCGACGATTCGTAATGGCGAAGTATTTTTGCACAATATGCATATTAGCCCTTTTGAAGAAGGCAATCGTGCGAATCCAACCGATCCGACACGTACTCGTAAATTGCTATTGCATAAAGGTCAGATTAGCAAATTGATCGGTGCTTCTAAGCGAGACGGGTATACCATCGTTCCGCTCAAAATCTATATCCGCAACGGGTATGCCAAGCTGTTAATCGGTCTAGGAAAAGGTAAGAAACAGCATGATAAACGTGCGTCTGCTGCCAAAAAAGATGCAGATCGCGATATTCAACGCGCACTACGGGATAATCAGAAGGTTTCTCGTTAAGTCAGTAAACGTTGAAAAGCGAAGTCATCATCATTTTGTAGTGAGTTAGTTACAATTAACAGGCAGATGGGTAAATGGATAGTGAAGCTGGTGTGAATCAGCGATGATGTTAGTATGTTCTGGCTGACAGAGCAGATAATGGCTAGAGGAACAACATTGTAAGGATCTCAGAACAACGTTGGCGCATTTGCACAACTGTTCACAGAGCCTAAAATGTGGTATACTCATAGTCTGTGGTCAATGTATATTCTTTCAGTAGAAACAGCATATTGCTGATACATGACACACTTTACAGTTCTTTCTTATGGAGGGAAAGACTGTTGCTGTATATTCGGATAACGAGACTCATGTGATCCGTTCTAATCCAGCACCCTTTTTATTAAGGGGGCGTTTATGGATTCGACGGGGGTAGTTCGAGCATGGGTAGCGGGTAGTGGGGACGCGTCCGCTTTATCAACGCTAAAGCCTATTAAACGGCAAACAACAAACTAACTACGCTTTCGCAGCTTAATAACCTGTGAGCGTGCTCTCCCCTCGCATCGCCCATGTGCCAGGACGAGGGCCCAACTAATAGTGGGCTACGCTGTCACATCTCCGCCTGAGGTGTGCTGAATAAGATAACCAGGCTGACCCAAAGGGAATCCGGTGACAGGGAGTTCCTAGGGTGACATCAAATCTGTCACTACACCCGTAGAAGCTTATGTAACGTTGCCTTCGGACAGGGGTTCGACTCCCCTCGCCTCCATTTTGATTTACCAGAAACGGACACCAATTGGTGTCCGTTTTTTGTTTGGTAGTGGTTATCTGAAATTTAGCTTTGCTTTTTCATTCAGACGCTTGAGCTATACAAGATAGGATTAAATATAATACTCGTGTGTTGACGCCTAATTATAGATGTGAGACCATAAATTCAGTATATTATTCTAGAATTATTTTAATTCGAGGAGAGATCATATGTTAGTACCTGGAGATAATGTGAATTTTGATAGTACAAAAAAATTTAAATATCTTGCTCCTTTAGGATCAGGAGGAACTGGTGATGCACATCTTTTTCAAGATGAGACAACTGACATGTTATTTGCTTTTAAAAAATATTCTCCTAAAGGTACAAATAATATAGATGAAAATTATCAAAGATTCATTGATGAAATAAAAATTTTATTTAATATATCACACAATAATATCGTTAGAGTTTTTAATTATTATTTATATACCGAAGCTAAAACAGGATATTTACAAATGGAATATGTTGAAGGAATATCGATCCTAGATTTTGAACCGAGTTTTGGAAAGGATTGGGAGGATATTTTCAAAGAAATTATATATACGTTTGAATATTTAGAACAAAAGAAAATACTTCATAGAGATATACGACCTTCAAATATAATGATAGATAAAGATGAACGTGTGAAGATTATAGATTTTGGTTTTGGAAAGAAGTTAGAGATTGAGGAAAATGAAGGTAAAAGTGTACGACTTAATTGGCCTGTAACACAGTTAGAAGGAATTTATAATCACCAATCAGAAATTTATTTTGTAGGTAAGCTTTTTCAGAATGTTCTTAGACAAAAAGAAATAGAAAAGCAATTTAAATTCAATTATATTCTAGATAAAATGATTAAAATTGATCCGAGCGAACGATACGCTTCGTTTAACGATATTTCTCAAACTATTTCTGAAGGAGTAATAAGTGAAATAAGCTTTTCCAGACAAGAGAAAAATGCTTATAGAAATTTTGCCGATGCTTTAATAAGTCATATCAGTTACTTTAATGAACAATATGAATTAATAAATGATATAGATATTATATTGAACAAGTTAGGTATACTTATTCGAAACAGTTCACTAGAAACTACTATACAGGATAATTCACAACTGATTAACTGTTTTGTCAGAGCAAACTATAATTATAACGAAAAACGTGATATAGATGTAGTTTGTGTTAAAGATTTTTATCAACTATTAGCACGTTTAGATCCTTACAAGCAAAAAATTGTAATTGATAATATACAAAATCGTTTGATTGGTATAAATATTTTCACTATTAATATTAGTGACGATGATTTGCCATTTTGATTGTAAAATATCGTTGTAACTGGTTTGGGTGCTATTTATGTAGGGGGTAGTATCATCTGCCCAGAATGATGATAAGGAGGTATTTTGAATGGAATTTTTAAATCGTTATATCATGACGATCATGCAATCTTTGGCACTGCTTATTTTATCACTGGTATTAACTGATTTTTACCAAACCAATGTACCTATGTTTTTCCTTGTCTTTGCGGTCATTACTGTTGGGAATTTTATAATAGAGTCACTGTATAATAAAAATAATTATCAACAACAGACCAAAGCTAAAAAAATGGGAATGACTATGATCCCTATTAATACTTTAGTACTCTTGGTTTTTGTTATGGTTCTTTTTTAAGAAATTCAGGATTTTGTAGTTTATATTATGTAAAAATAGATAGTGATCTAGTAGCAGAAAGACCATCTTTTATAGATGGCCTTTTGTATTTCTATTCTGGTGTAGTTAATCTTTATTGATAAGTCTCTCAATATCATTTATTATTGTTAGGTAGCCTAACTCACTAATTTTCAAAAGGAGAACCTATGACTATTTTTAAAAGTATGGATACGTGCTATAAGTTCTTTAACCGCCAATTAAACGCCGAGTTTTTGAAAGCTGGATATGGCGAGATGACCTTCAATAGTTATCAATATTTAATCGCTATTTATAAATTACATAAGGATGGAGATCGAGCTACGGTTACCGAGATTGCTCATCGATTAAGTGTGAAAAAGTCGTCTGTTGTTGAAATGGTCAAAACGTTGTTAAAGCATCAATATGTGATCAAAAAAGAGAATCTGAACGATAAAAGAAGATTTACACTAGAACTGAGTGATAAAGGGTTCGACATGATGAAGATCGAAGCAGCATTTTCAGAGAAAATGATCCGATTTTTCTATGATCCGCTTGAGCCAGAAGAAGCTGAGAAGTTTGAAAAGATTTTGGGGAAAGTAGCACAGCATTTAGAAGATGAGGTGTTCCAATGATTATTTGGATTAATGGAGCTTACGGTTCTGGCAAATCGACTTGTGCGTATGAGTTGCATCGAAGACTGCCCCATTCATTCGTATATGATCCTGAGAATGTTGGCTATTTTATTCGTAAAAATATACCTATAGCTTTACATAAACCTAATTTCCAAGACCATACGCAGTGGCGTTCGTTTAATTACGATATGCTAAAATATTTATCATCTACATATGAAGGGACGATTATCGCACCTATGACATTGATCGATCCTCGCTATTATGAGGAAATTATTGGTCGTTTAGTGAGAGATGGTGTAGAAGTACATCATTTTATTCTTTATGCAGAAAAGGAAACGATTGAGAAACGACTCAAAAAGCGCTTTGAACGGGGAACATGGACGAGGGAAAGAATTGAGCCGTGTATGTATGCTTTTGACCATATCATTACAGAAGAGAAAATTATAACAGACGATAAAAGTATCGATCAGATCATCGAGGAGATTGCAGATCGAAGTCAGCTTCACTTAATAAAGGATTCTCGAAGTGCATTTCAGAAAAAGATGGATCATTATAAAACTACGCTAAAACAGATACGGTTTTAAATTATTTTTGTCGTCTGGGATATAAGTTCTGCTGTATCCGCTAGAGGAAATATAATGGATGTTTGAGTGTATAAAAATATGCATTGGAGTTAGAAATTAATCCTATACATTGCTTTTTGTTTTGCCATAGCTAATAACTATAACCAGATATACCTTTTCAGCTTACGTCAAGAAAGTCTCCCCGTGTTAAAATAAACAAATCATCATTACACGTGAACAATACCAAGGGGGACTTTAATATGAGTGATAAATTTCAAATCGTAGGTAGTTTGTTGCGACCGGCTGAGTTGTTAGAATATAAAACACAAATCGAGCATCGAGACGATATTCACTATCCGTTCTATCAGGAATTCGATGGATACGAGCAGACCGAAGCGAAGGCAATCAAATCTGTTGTGGAAAAAGAAATCGAAAATGATCTGTCGATCATTACAGATGGCGAATATTCCAAATCGATGTGGCATCTGGACTTTGTCTGGGGCTTTCAAGGGATCGAACGTTATATTGCAGATCATGGATACTTTTTCCGCGATACGGATGGTAGCTCCAAGTATGAGACACGCAAAGATATCGGGCTACGGATTACAGGTGAACTAGGTGGAAAAAACCATCATTTTATCGAAGTATTCAAAAAGCTAAAAGATCATGCAGGCGATCGTGAGACGAAGCTGTGTGTACCGTCTCCATCTCATATTTTCGGTGAATTGTCCTGGTCGGATAATATCGGTGGAACGGATGCGGTTTACCAAAATTCCAAAGAACTCAAAGCGGGTCTAGTGAAAGCTTATACTGAATTTTTGAAAGAATTTGCCGACGCTGGTGGTAAAATCCTGCAATTTGACGATTGCTTATGGGAACTATTTGCCGATGATAACCCGAACTCTCCTTACACTGGCGAGCATATCAACCAAGAAGAAGTACAGGCGCTTGCGACTGAATTTATCGATATTAGCAATACTGTTATCGACTATGGTCACAGTTTGGGACTGAAAATGTGGACACATAACTGCCGTGGTAACTACGATTCTCGCAACATGGGTGGCGGATCGTATGTGAAGATTGCGAATCTGTTCTTAAAGCAATTGAAATATGATCGCTTTTTCTTAGAGTGGGATGACGAGCGTGCAGGTTCACTTGAAGCGCTTGCTGTGTTCAAAGACAAGCCAAATACTGAGGTTGTCTTGGGCTTACTATCTTCCAAAACAAGTACGTTAGATGATGAAGAACGTGTTCTTCGACTGTTGGATGAAGCGTCTACGATTATTGATAAAGATCGTTTGTTACTTTCCCATCAATGCGGATTTGCTTCTTGCGATGGTGGTAATGAATTGACTGAAGCAGAGCAGTGGAAAAAAATCAATCAAGGGCAGAAGATTGCTGAGCAGTATTGGGCGAAGTAAATTTCTACTTAATAATAAACGATACAGATTATGATATTACTCTATTATAGTAAAAGAGAAGCCATTCATTATATTTTAATGAGTGGCTTTTTGATATTGACTATGATATCCTCTACTCAAAGTTATAACAGTTATAACTTTGTAACTTCAAAGATTAAATAAATAGAGGTGATTACGGTGAACAAAATTATAAAACTAAATCAAAAAACGTCAGATCATAAAGTATATTCTCGTAAAATTGGTCGGATGGGAAATAGTCTTGGAGTTAGCTTTCCAAAGTTGCTTGCTGAGAAGTTAGATATTTCTCAAGGAGATGAAATTGAGTTTATTGAAAATGATGATGGTGAGATTATATTAAGAAAGGTTCGTCAAATAGAGCTTCCTGAACATGTTCGCCCTGAAGTGTTAGAAGCGTTTTATGATGTATTTGAGGAAGATCGTGCGATATTTGATGATTTGAAGGACAGATAATATGACTCTGTTTTTAACCAAAGAAGAAGTCATTGCTGCTCATTATTACATGATGAGACAAATGAACGATGTGGATCAGGCAGGAATCAAAGATCATACCTTGCTTGATTCTGCTATACATAGACCCGTGCAGAGCTTATTTGGGGAAGATGCGTATCCTAGTTTGTTTGATAAAGCGGGAGCGTTATTAGAATCTCTTGTTAAAAACCATTGTTTTCATAACGGCAATAAACGTACAGCTTACTTAGTGGTGAAATCTTTTTTAATGATTAATGGTTATCATTTGAGAATGGAACGTGTATTTGCTGTTGAATTTATTGTAGATATTGCGAAAGGGAATAGTTCTTTTGAGCAAATTGTCACTATACTTTATGAGCATTCTGTATCCAAATAGTGTTTTATTGAAATTGTGAAAATAAATATAAAAACAAACGTATCTCGACCTAGTATAGATATTTCAGTTTAAATATGATAGCGTTTTCTCTAGCTAGTATTACATATATCTGTCTCGTTGAAAGAGCTCTTGATCAACTTTTCAAGCACTATAAATAAAACAATAGAACGGAGCCAAAGCCCATGACCAACCTATCTCTTGAAATCCAAAACGCTACAGACAAAGTCTTAGCTTCTCATACCGACACCAATCAAGTACATCTTGTCTACACCCAAGCGTACCAACCCGAAGATATCATTGTCCTCAAATGCTCTAACTCCAATACATACCTCATGATCCAACTGGAGGACTCGATGGGTGAAGCTTTTGTTTATTTTACAGGTGAAGAATACCGATATTCTATCCCTTTTGCTGAAAAAAGAACCTCATACTCACCGAAATCTTTTACAGGCGAAATGCATCTATTAACTGCACGTCTAGCAACAAATGAAGAGATACAGTCTTATCGAAATTTAGCCTATAACCCGTATGACCAACACATCAATGAAGTCTGCTATCCACATGCATCGGCAAATGTAGAGACGCGTGGGGAAGCGGTTTTTGCAGCGCGCAATGCGATCAATGGGAATCGTGCCAATCATTCGCATGGAGAATGGCCTTATGAATCTTGGGGGATTAATCAGCGTGCAGATGCGGCGATTACGATTCATTTTGGACGTAACGTATTGATCGATCAGGTGGTACTGACGTTACGAGCAGATTTTCCGCATGATAATTATTGGGAACGTGTGACATTAACTTATTCGGATGGAAGTTCAGAACAAGTGAATCTGGTCAAAACACATCAACCGCAAACGATCTCTATTGAAAAAAGAACAGTGGACTGGGTCACATTGAGCGAGTTAATCCAATCCGATGATCCTTCTCCTTTTCCAGCTTTGACTCAGTTTGAAGTGTATGGTCGGGAAGCTTGATGAAAAAGTGATGTTCTCTTTAGAACGCAAAAATTATTTTAGATTATGATATAATAAATAGAATAAATAGCTTATTTTTAGAGGAGGAAAATCTTATGCTACTTAGTAGAGAGCAACTTCAACAAGCCTTCCAACAAGCCAACATAAATGTGCGTTTAAAAGCGAAAGAAGCAGGAGCTTCTATTTATTATATAAAAAATAATAAACGTCTCCGTGAAGATGCTAGCGGACAAAAATATGAGATTGTTTATAGTGAATCAGGAGAGCGTAAAGAGTATGAATATCACGAGTGAATTGAAGCCAGTGATGACTATTTTTGCTGGAACCAATGGTGCAGGTAAAAGTACGCTGAGTTCACAACTTAAAGATTGGATAGGTATAATTGTTGATCCCGATCAAATTGCTAAACGATTAAGTCCTGAAGATCCAAGAAGCGCAGATCTATCAGCAGGAAGAGAAGCAGTTAAACAAATACGAGCATTAATCCAAAATAAGCAGAATTTTGCTGTAGAGACTACACTATCAGGGACATTCTTTTTAAGACATATGCAAATTGCTAAAGAATATGGATACCATATTGTGATGTATTATATAGGTCTTCAAGATGTGCAAATGCATATCGATCGTGTAGCTTCTCGTGTAGAACAAGGTGGGCATTGGATTGCAGAAGAAGATATACGTTGGAGATATGGACAATCCCTTTATAATCTAAAACCTGCTTTAGCTATAGCAGATCAGGTCATTATTATAGATAATACATATGAGCTTTCTATTATTGCTGAAATAGAAAAAAATAAGATGATTTATTGTATAGCGGAAATTCCAGAATGGTCTTATGATACATTAGCTTTGTTCAAAGAGTATTAACTCTTGAGCATCGCTATTTTTTGCTTTTACACACGATGAAGTACATAATATAGACAGACGTATGAAAACAGGAGGCGATAGATTTGAGTACATCTACAATAGGTGTTCCATTGAAAGGTTTTGCAGAATTCAGTCGTAAAGTAGCTGCGGAAGGCGCCGTATTATTGAAAAATGATGATCAAGTTCTTCCGATTCAGAAAAAAGAAAGCGTTTCAATATTTGGACGCACACAGGTGAATTATTATCGCAGTGGGACAGGCTCAGGTGGTAGTGTACATGTAGCGTATACGACTAACCTTTTAGATGGATTGCGTAGCAAAGCAGACATTACTGTTAACGAACAACTGGCTTCGGTGTATGAGAAATGGATCGAGGAAAATCCGTTTGATAACGGTGGCGGTGGTTGGGCAGCAGAACCGTGGTTCCAGAAAGAAATGCCGTTAACCAATGAATTGGTAGCTGAAGCGCGCAAACATTCAGATAAAGCAGTTATGATTATCGGGCGTACTGCTGGTGAAGATCAGGATAATGCAGATGAACCGGGAAGTTATAAGTTGACGTTAGAGGAAAAATCCATGTTGCAACATGTAACTACTCATTTTGACAAAACCGTTGTGATCTTAAATGTATCCAATATTGTAGATATGAGCTGGATCAATGATACAGGATACATACACCCGATTAGCAGTGTAATCTACGCATGGCATGGCGGCATGGAAGGCGGTAATGCGATTGCAGATGTGCTTGTCGGCGAAGTGACACCGAGCGGGAAGCTAACCGATACTATCGCTTACTCGATTGCGGATTATCCATCTACACGCAATTATGGTAATGAATTTAAAAGTATTTATGAAGAAGATATTTATGTAGGTTATCGCTATTTTGAGACATTTTGTCCGGATAAAGTACAATTCGAATTTGGATATGGATTGTCTTATACGAACTTCACTATAGATCCTCAAGAAGCGAAAGTGATCTCCCGAGATGGAGCAGACCATATTGAGATTAATGTAAATGTGAAAAATAGCGGTTCTACGTTTGCAGGTAAAGAAGTGGTTCAAGTCTATGTCGAAGCACCGCAAGGCGAGCTTGGACAACCGACTAAAGTATTAGCGGCTTTTGCCAAAACCAAAGTATTACAACCGGGAGAAACTGAAACGTTAACGATTACGTTCCCTATGCATTCACTCGCTTCTTATGATGATAGTGGTGTTACCGGGTATCCGTCCGCATATGTGCTGGAACAGGGTACGTATATTTTTCATGTAGGAACCAGTGTGAAAAAGGTACAACCTGTACAGGTCGAAGGACAAAACGGTTATGTATTGGAGCAACTGCAAGTGGTTGAGCAATTAGCAGAAGCGATGGCTCCACTAGAAAGCTTTTACCGTTTCAAACCTGGTGCTCGCAAAGAGGACGGTTCGTATGAACTGAGTTCGGTTGAAGTGCCTACCCGTCAGATTTCGTTAAAAAATCGGATTCAGCAGAATCTACCAGAACCTTTGCCACAGACAGGTGACAAAGGACACAAACTCAAAGATGTTGCAGATGGCAAAGTCAGTATTCAAGACTTTGTATCTCAGTTAAATGATGAAGATTTGGCTGCTCTGGTACGTGGCGAAGGGATGAGTAGTCCGCTCGTAACGTCGGGTACAGCATCTGCTTTTGGCGGCGTGAGCGATAGTCTATTTGGTTACGGAATTCCAGTAGCTTGTACAGCAGATGGCCCGTCTGGTATTCGTATGGATAGCGGAGAGCAGTCTACTCAAGTGTCGATTGGAACACTACTGGCGGCAACATGGAATAGTGAACTGGTGGAAGAATTGTATGTGCTGGAAGGTCAGGAAATGCTGATTAACCATATTGACGCATTGCTTGGGCCGGGACTGAATATTCGCCGTAGTCCGTTAAATGGACGTAATTTTGAGTATTTTTCAGAAGATCCGTTGATCTCAGGTGTATTCGCAGCTGCTTGTACACGAGGCATTATGAAAGGCGGTTCCAATGCAACACTGAAGCATTTCGCTTGTAATAATCAGGAGAAGCATCGTAGCAAAGTCGATGCTGTCGTGTCTGAACGCGCACTTCGTCAGATTTATCTCAAAGGATTCGAGATTGCTGTGAAGCAAGGTGGCGCAAACTCGGTCATGACTTCATACAATCCGATTAATAGTCACTGGGCGGCTTCTAACTATGATCTGAATACAACCATTTTACGTGGTGAATGGGGCTTCAACGGTATTGTGATGACTGACTGGTGGGCGATTATGAATGATCCAGCAGACGCAGGGCCGGCTGATCGTAAACATATGCATGCAATGGTACGTGCGCAAAATGATCTATACATGGTTGTGCCTAACTATGGTGCAGAGACCAATGCATGGGGCGATAATATTATCGAATCATTGGCAAATGGAGCTTTAACTGTCGGTGAGTTACAACGTTGTGCGATCAATATTTGTGAATTTATTATGCAAGCGCCTGTATTTGGGCGCAAAGAAGCGTTTGTTGAAAGTGTAGATGTTTTTAAAGGAAATGCTAATCTATCCGCAGAACAAGCGCAAAAAGTGAAGCCAAACCAACCGATTCCACTGGATACGAATGAATCGACATTTATCGAAGTCAAAGAAGCCGGTATGTACCGATTGTTCGCTTACGTGATGTCACCTGAAAATGATCTAGCGCAAAGTGCTTGTAACTTAACGTTTAATGATCAGTTAGTGACGACGATCCAGACCAATGGTACAGAAGGCAAATGGATCACGCAGAAGTTAGTCAAAGTGGAATTAGAAGCAGGCGTATACGAATTGAAGTTTGAATTTGTGAAGCCGGGCATCGAAGTGAAGCATCTGGAATTAAGAAAAGTATAAATATTTCATTTAATTTCAAAAGGAAGAAAGCCACTAGTTGCATGTAGACTAGTGGCTTTTTGTTCTTTCATGCTATTTTTTGGTGACTGTAACCACATGATTAAAAAATAAATACTACAAAATATAAGCACATAGAAATTTAAAAAGAAACAGAATAATTCTTAATCATGTCAACAATTTCCTCAAAAGTGTACATATGATTAACCATGTTTACTGTGAAATCTGTAGCTTGTTTGGGTTCCATTTTAAAATGGTAGCCGTTGTAATGTAGAAAAATAACGAGAGCAGTGAAGGCTGTTCTTTTGTTTGCATGTTGAAAAGCATGATTTTCACCAAGAGATTGAAATAAAGCAGTCGCTTTTTCAAAAATAGAGGGGGATGCTTCTTCGAAGGCTGAAGATTGAGGACGAAGAAGAGCAGATTCCAATAGACTGTTACTTTTAATACCGATTTGCTCCCCGAGACTATACTTCTGGATAACCGCAATATTGATAGCGACAACTTCTGCTACAGAAAGATAACGAATAGCATCCATTATCTATCTTTCAATTCTTTGAGAGTCGTATCGTATTGCCCCATAACTTGCGAAAGGGTATCTAAAAAATCTGGGCTGATGCCAGCAGGTAAATCTACTTTTTGCACTTTTTTGATCACAATTTCTTCGCTATTTTCTTTAATATTGACCTCTACTTTATCTCCAGCTTCTAATCCGAGTTGTTTAAATGCTTCTGTCATCGTTAAACCTAAGCTGTTGCCAAACTTAGAAACTTTACGTTCTAAGTGTAATGATTTACTCATATCATCAATTCCTCCTGTAAAATAATTATACTGTTATAACAATTATACATCACTTAAAAGCGCTTGTTAACATAAAAATATTTTCTTCTGCTATCTATTTTCCAACGATTACAAAATTAAGCATTGAAAAGTATAACCATAGTAGAGTAATATGACTATATAATATGCAATTATATTAATTTATTAATATTTTTATTAACTATAGATAGAGATAGGAGAATAGCAATGACTCAATTACACGATAAGTTAGTTGTACAATATAAGTTTGATAACGTAGAACATATCGCTCAAGATTCTTCAGGAAAAGCAAATGATGGGATCGTTGCAGGCACGACCAAGCCTGTGATTGCTGAAGTGTATGGTAGAAATGCAGTTACGTTTGCAGGTGGACAAAATGGTAGTTCATTTATCCAACTTCCTGTTGATGCACTGCAAAATGTAAGCGATAACAATGGAATAACAGTTACGACATGGGTGAATTTGGGGATGGGCGTGAGTATCTGGGAGCGTCTTTTTGATTTTGGTAATGGAGAAGGAAGTCCATCTTTATTTATGACACGCCAGATGCGTGGAACATTAACAGCAGATGGGGATTTAGCGATTGATCCGGGCAAAGGATTTGTACGGGATGAATGGATGCATGTAGCTCTATCTGTCAAAGGAACCGAAGGTGGCACACTGAGTAGTGCAGGGCCTGTCGTCTACGTAAATGGTGAAGTGCTTGCAGATGGGTCAATTAGCCAGACATCTAGCGGGAATTATGCACGTCTGCGCCACTGGTTCAAAGCCTTTGCAGAACAGACTAGCAAAGAAGCCAATTATATCGGACGTTCTCAATTTGTAGCCGATGACGATTTTGTCGGCTCGTTATCTGATTTCCGTATATACGAAGCAGGATTATCTGCGGACGAGATTATAGAAGTGATGTGCGATTCGTTAACCGATGAAGAGATTATTCGATTAGCACGTGATAAATATCTTTCATTTCCAACAACGATTATTACCAAAGATATCTTATTACCACAGCAATTAATGGGTGGGCGTGTCAATGTAGCATGGACATCTAATCAACCGAAATGGTTATCTGATCAAGGACAGATCGGAGACGTGACCGAGCCACAAGCGGTGACTTTGACCGCAGTGCTTACTAGAGGCACAACTACGCTGGAGAAAAGTTACCATGTGTCTGTACTTCCTGCACATGTACCACCATATACGCTTACGATTCATGGCGACCGGGAAGTATTGGACGTGAGCGAAGTGATGTATGGCTTATTTTATGAAGATATCAACAATGCGGCAGACGGTGGTATCTATGCGGAGCTGGTGCAGAACCGTTCGTTTGAATCGTTTGCATTTGATACATATTCTCATGCTTCTGGAGAATGTGGATGTTCTACAGGGCGTAATCGTGAGCCGTTATTTGCATGGTTCGGCGATACAGAGCAGATGACTCCACAATCCAGTGGAGGGTTAAATGAACACTTTGGTGTACAAGATCCAGAAGTGAATTCGTATTATGTAACAGTAGCCGATGAAGCGACTATTTATAACCGCGGATTTGGGGATACGAATCATAACTGTGCGATGGCGATCCGTACAGGAGCGCAGTATGATTTCACGATCTGGGCAAAATCTGAATCTGCCGGTAGTATCACGATCCAGTTACAGTCTGCTGAACATGACAGTCTTAGCGAACCAATCACCATTCTGATTGAAGGCAATCACACATGGAAAAAGTATGGTGTAGAGACTCCGATTACATTGACAGGAATAGCGAATGGATTTGGACAATTAGCACTGACTTTTGACGGAGATATCTCGATTGATATGGTGTCGTTAATGCCTCGTGATGTATGGGGAGCGACAGAAGAAGTGTCTTCGTCTTCTGCTCATAGTAATTATACAGGCAATCCGAATTACCGTTTGCGCAAAGATCTGGTCAATGCACTGGTCGATATGCATCCCAAGTTTTTACGTTTTCCAGGAGGCTGTATCTCAGAAGGTTCGTTTATCTGGGAAAATGTATACGATTGGAAAGACTCGATCGGAGATATCGAATTACGCAAAGAAAACTTTAACGTCTGGGGCTATATGATGACGATGGGTCTGGGTTATATGGAATATTTCCAATTAGCCGAAGACTTGAATGCTCTTCCACTTCCTGTGATGGCATGTGGAGTATTGTGTCAGGCACGCTCGGATTATGCACATCCAGCAGGTGGGGAATTACGGGATTACTTTATTAAGAACTTTACCGATCTGATCGACTTTGCGATTAGTACTGATTTTGAACATAACGAATGGGCAGCGATGCGTCGTCATATGGGGCATGAAGCACCATTTGATCTGCGTTACTTAGGCGTTGGAAATGAAAACTGGGGCGTAGAATTTTTTGCTAATTTTGAAGTGTTCAAAGTATCGATTGATCAATATATGGAGAAACATTATCCTGATCATGAACTGCATATCATCTCAACAGTGGGTGCACAGGCAGACGATGATGCGTATCAACAAGGATGGAAATTTTTGAGTGGAAATATGGAAGGATCGGCAGAAGTAGCTTTTGCAGACGGACAGAAAGTGATCGAAGAAACAGTCACATGGTACAAAGACCAATCTAACTATATGGATACGATTGCGGATGAACATTATTACCGTTCGAATGAATATTTGCTAAGTAATGCAGATCGGTATAACTACTACTATAGAGCGTATCAGCCAGATGGCAGTATCGACTGGCAACAATCGTCCAAAGTATTTGTCGGTGAATATGCATCTACTGATAAAAATACATTAGCAGGAGCGGTAGCCGAAGCCGCTGTAATTACAGGATTTGAAAATAATGCAGATGTAGTGCGTCTCGCCGCTTATGCTCCACTATTTAACAAAGTATTAACCGATGGAACTTATCGCTGGACTCCAGATTGTATCTGGTTCGATGATGAAAGTGTCTGGTTTACACCGAACTATTATGTACAGCATTTATATGCAAAATATCTGGGAAATAAAGTACTTGATACTTCCTTCTCCACTTATAAAAATGGTAAATCGATGGAACTTATTCCTCGTGGCGGAATTGAGATTGCAACAGGAAATGGAGAAGTGATCATCAGCCATGTCAAAGTCACATCTAATCGGGATCGTTCAGTACTGTTAGAGCAAGATTTCACACAACCACTCCAATCGATCTGGCAAGAAATTCCGGGTTCTGTTGGTTATACGATCGATCCAGTGCAAGGGTTAGTATTGCACGCTCAAGCCAGTGGCTTAAATGGTCTCTATGTACTGAACGAGGAATGGACAGATTACACAGTGGAGGTGATTGCTTCTAGAGTATCCGGTACAGATGGTTTTTACGTAGGTGCAGGTCTGACCGATATCTCTGCGGAGAACAAAGACGTGATCGAATATGCGATTGGTTATGGCGGTCAGGCTACAGGTGTCAAAGTGCATAAGCAAGGTGTCGAAAGCTATACACTGGGCGATTATTCCACCAGTACAGCAGCAGGTAATCTAAGAGCAGCAAGCTATGAAGCTATTACCGATCATACACCGTATACCATCACTGTTAATTACGGGGGAGATACTGGCAATCGTCTTATCTGCTCCTACACGAACGGTCAGACGGCAAGTAAAGTACTGGATTACAAATTAGAAGCTTACAATCGTGAAGTATTCCATTCGGTTACCAAAGACGAGCATCATGTCTATATCAAATTAGTTAATGCAGATGATGCAGACAAAGCAACACGTATTGATCTGCAAGCATTTACCGTATCCCAGACAGCCAAATGGATTACATTAACAGGGGATGCTGAACTGGTACATGTTCCCAATGTGAACAAAAAGAACGACGAGAAAGTAGTTCCTCAAGAGCAACAAGTACAGATCGATAATCAGTCATTGGTTGTCGTATTACCTGCCAATTCAGTCAATGTACTTGTACTTGATGTACAGTCATAATTCATTGTTATTGATTGCTTATTAATAGTATGACAGAGCGGGTTAATCATATCCGCTCTGATCTTTATAATGCGGAAGGGGCATAAGTAATGAATAAAGGTTGGATTCAAAAAGCGACAGCCTTCACATTAATGATCTCATTAACAATCCCAACATTAGGTTTTGGAGGGGCTTCAACAGTGCGAGCAGAAGAGTATGATCTCAAGCCAGCAGTCACAACGCCTACTTTTTCCAATGTATCGGTACATGATCCATCGATTATCAAAGCAGGTGGAACGTTCTATGTATTTGGTTCGCATATCTCGGCTGCCAAGTCTCCAGATTTAATCAATTGGACTTCATTTGCAAACGGTTACACCACTCCTGGCAATACATTATACGGCGATCTTTCCAAAAATCTAGCTGGCTCTTTCAAATGGGCAGGCGAAAATGATGCAGATAGTAAAGGTGGCTTCTCGGTCTGGGCTCCTGATGTGATCTGGAATCCCAAATATGTGAATGCCGATGGAACCAAAGGTGCTTATACGATCTACTATTGCACATCATCAACGTATATCCGCTCTGCGATCGGAATGGCAGTATCGCAAAAAATAGAAGGCCCTTATACGTATGTTGATACGATGATCTACTCTGGTTTTACCAAAGACAAAGCATTTGATAATAACAGTACTGTTGATAAAAAATGGACAAATACCAATATCCAGACGCTTATTGATCAGAAAAAAGTAACTGGTGAAAATGCAGCATGGTTTAATGCAGATGGAACATATGCCAATCAAACGTATCCAAATGCGATTGATCCGACTATATTTTCAGATACCAAAGGCAAGTTATGGATGACTTATGGTTCATGGTCTGGCGGTATTTTTGTATTAGAAATTGATGCCAAAACAGGCAAACCGATCTACCCGGGCAAAGATGGTAAAACAAAAGATGGGCGCTTAATTGATCGCTATTTCGGCACCAAAGTAGCAGGTGGTTATGGTCAATCAGGTGAAGGCCCTTATATTCAATACAACAAAGAAAGTGGTTACTACTATCTGTATATGACCTATGGTGGATTAGCAGCTAATGGGGGATACAATATGCGTGTCTTCCGCGCGACTAAGCCAGATGGCCCTTATCAAGATGCCAAAGGACAACAAGCAACATGGCCTGCACAAACGTCTAATGTGACGTATGGTAACAAGCTCATCGGTAACTATCTATGGGATAGTAAAGTAGGCGATCCTGGATATGGAGAAAATCTAGGTTATGTCTCTCCCGGTCATAACTCCGTCTACACCGATAACAAAACAGGACAGACATTCCTTGTATTCCATACTCGCTTCCCGGCTAGAGGAGAAGAACACGAACTTCGTATTCACCAGATGTATATTAACAAAGACGGTTGGCCTGTTGTATCTCCTTACCGTTATACAGGTGAAAATTTAACTAAAGTCAGTGAAGATACGATTATAGGCGATTACCAATTTATCGATCATGGTAACGATTCTTCACCAGCGATCAAAAATACCAAATATATTCGTCTAAACAAAGATCGTACCATCTCTGGTGAGCTTCAAGGCACATGGAGACAAAAAGGAACAGCTGATGCTGTATTAACAATCGAAGGCGTCACCTATACAGGCGTATTCGTGAAAAATTGGAATCCAGTATCGAAGCAATATACGATGACATTTACAGCATTGTCTACCAACGGAACGATGGGTTGGGGCAGTCGTTTAGCAGATGTCTCCGATAAGCAAGTGGTTGCCGATGTGTATGGTGATCTTAGTCTAGGAGATACTTCTAATATGGTCAGTGATGTCGTATTGCCTACAGTGGGTAGTCGCGGAACATCGATAGTATGGTCAAGCTCTAATCCAGCTGTAGTTGCGAATACAGGCGCAGTCACTCGTCCACAAGCAGGACAGGCACCAGCGAATGTAACACTGACAGCTACTATTACTAAGGGTAGCAGTAAGCAGACCAAAGTATTTCAGGTGA
The DNA here is from genome assembly GCF_028606985.1 of Paenibacillus kyungheensis. Lineage (NCBI taxonomy): Bacteria > Bacillati > Bacillota > Bacilli > Caryophanales > Paenibacillaceae > Paenibacillus > Paenibacillus kyungheensis. The sequence continues at coordinate 191,559 of NZ_CP117416.1, forward strand.
CAGTACAACCATTTGTAGAAGCTACGTTAACTGCTCAATATAGCTTTGAGAATAATTTAAAAGATACAACGTCTACATTTGGACAAGGAACAGTGACAGGAGAACGCTTGGATTCAACAGTAGGCACGATTACGTATGGCACAGGAGTTCAGGGACAATCTGCTATTTTCGATGGAAAATCAGGTATTCGTTTACCACAAGGATTAATCTCGAACAATTCCTATTCGGTGTCTTTATGGGTGAAGCCTGATCAATTAACTACCTATTCGCCAGCCTTTTTCGGAGCGAAAGATACCGATCATTGGGTAAGCTTGATCCCGCGTGGTGCAACAGCAGACAATGCTATGGTCTGGTCTGGAACGGCGTGGTACGACGGAGTGACCGGAGTAACTATTCCAGCGAATCAATGGACACATCTAGCTTTCTCTGTAGATGAAGGTCGCTTAACGATCTATGTGAATGGAGTACAGAAGTTCAGTGGCGATAACTTCCCGAATATTTTTACAGATAATAATGCTAGCTTCGGACTCGGTGTGAACTACTGGGATACCCCGTTCAAAGGACAGATGGATGAACTACGTATTTATAAAGGTAGTCTAACCCCTGCTCAATTATCCGAATTAGCGAAAGGAAAATAAATCACTTAAGATTGCGTCAAAAGTATTGTTCTTTCATGTAAAGAGTGATATATTCATGTACGCAATCGACGAACATGCGCTTGGCAACAAGCCTATTATAGTTAAGATATCATCCATGCTCTTCAGTTGCTTTCTCATCTGAAGAGCTTTTTTTATATTATTTTTTGAAATGATTGTATCAAAAACTTTTGATACACGAACGTCGGTCTATTGTTACGTATGCCCATTCTAATGTAAAAGAAGTGAACTATGATGCAACCATTTGAACTTAAGTTTAAGCGAAGTCATCGGCTACTGGATAAGTACTTTTCAGGCTCAAATATTCATTACCGCCAGATGATTGCGCTGTTTGTACCGATTTTGATCGATCAGATTTTTATTATGGGATTGAACTTAATCAATACAGCGATGATCAGTTCAGCAGGAGTCGCCGCTGTCAGTGCAGTCAATATGATCGATTCGATCAATATTTTTCTACTGAGCGTATTTATTGCTGTGGCTACAGGCGGAACGGTGGTCGTAGCCCAATACAAAGGGCGTGAAGATGAACGAGGAGTTTCCGAAGCGAGTGCAGGGGCGGTATCTTCCGTTTCTTTACTGGCGATAGCAGTCGCGTTGTTCGGGATTATTTTTCATGCACCGCTACTTAATATCCTTTTTGGATCGGCTGAAGCAGATGTAATGAATCTTGCGCGAACGTATTTAATCGGAAGTTGTACTTCTTTTCTAGGCATCGCAATTGTTGAAGCAGTCTGCGGAGCATTGCGCGGGGTAGGGAGTACACGAGCTTCATTGATGTTGTCGCTGATTATGAATGTGATCTATGTATTATTAAATTTTGTATTTATCAACGGGTTACATATGGGCGTATTCGGAATGACGCTTTCGGTCAATATCGCAAGATATTTGGGTGCGGCTTGTGCGATCTATTATTTGTTCAAAATGGATGTAAACCTCAAAGTTCAATTGCGTGAGATTCTGATTATAAAGTTCTCTATGCTCAAAAGAGTACTATTTATCGGGATTCCTTTTGCCGCCGAACAAATGTTTTTCAACGGTGGCAAAATTTTAACGCAAATCTTTATCGTTGGGATGGGAACGTATGCGATAGCGACCAATGCTATCTGTTCTTCGTTGGCAGGGGTAATGCAGATTCCAGCAAATGCGTTATCACTTACTATTATTACCGTAGTCGGGCAGTGTATCGGTAGCGGGCATATCCAAGATGCACGCAAATTTACCAAATCGTTTCTGATGTTATCGTCTCTTTCTTTTGTTGTTATGGGACTGCTGATCTTCCCATTCTTCAATCCACTGATCTCTATTTTCAACCCGCCGGCAGAGATTGTAGATGATATTTTCTTAGTCTTATTTATCAATACCATTGCTCAAGTGCCATTATGGGCGATTGCTTTTATCACACCTTCTTCGTTACGGGCAGCAGGTGATTCCAAGTTCACTTCACTGGTATCGATGTTGTCGATGTGGTTATTCCGGGTTGTTCTTGGATATGTGCTTGGGATTACGCTAGGTTGGGGTATTCTAGGGATCTGGATTGCGATGGATTGTGAATGGGCAGTCCGCGGATTGATCTTTATGAAGCGATTCAGGGGTAAAAAATGGCTGCAACATCGAGTCATTTAGCATAATTAGTCAAAGTCTTGATTGCGGACGTACACTACCGTAATCAAGGCTTTTTTTCGAATAAGGATCTTTCAATAAAAACTACCGAATATATAATCGTATGCTAGACAGCGATCAGATTACGTTTATAATGGGACATGTTCAGAACTTTAGTCAGGAAAGGATGATCATCCATTGCGAAAATATCAATTATATAGCTTGATCGGTCTAGGCTGTATATTATGTATAAGTTTATTAGTATATAGTGCTCCACCTTCAGCAGAAGCAGCGACTACTCAATATTATGTGTCCCCTACAGGCAAAGATAGTCAGGCAGGAACGATCACTTCTCCCTGGAAAACGCTCCAACACGCCGCAGATACAGTACCAGCAGGTAGTACTGTGTATATACGCGCAGGAGTGTATAAGCAACAATTAGCGATCACTCGTTCAGGTTCAGCAAGCAAAGGCAATATTACATTTACCAATTACCGTTCTGAAAAAGCTATTTTGGACGGCACAGGGCAATCTGTAGATGGACTGCAAGGTATGGTCGATATTCAAGATGCTAGTTATATTACGGTCAAAGGATTAGAGATTCGTAATTACACTACCACTCATGTAGATGAAGTTCCTGCAGGCATAAGTGTGCAAGGAGCAGGTAGTCATATTCAAATTACAGGCAATAAAATTCATGATATCAAAAGTACAGTCTCATTATCAGGTAACAATGCGACAGGTCGAGATGCACATGGTATAGCAGTCTATGGCAACAAGGCGCCAGAGTCATTGCATGATATTACGATCAATAATAATGAACTGTACAATCTCGTATTAGGTTCTAGCGAATCGTTAGCCATCAATGGAAATGTAGAGAAATTTACTGTGAGTCATAATCTTTTACATGATAACGATAATATCGGGATCGATGTGATTGGCTATGAAGGAACAGCACCTGATGTCAAATACGATGTCGCTCGTAAAGGATTAATTAAAGGCAATACGATCTATAATATCTCATCTAATCGCAATCCCTTTTACGGAAAAAAGATACCCAATAACAGCAACTCGGCAGGAGCTATCTATATTGATGGAGGGAAAGATACGATTATCGAACAAAATAAAGTCTATAACAACGATATCGGTATCGAAATTGCATCCGAACATAAAGGTAAAGCGACAGATAATATTACAGTACGTACCAATATGATCTACTCTAACCGGTTAACAGGTATAGCTATGGGTGGATATGATACCGAGCGAGGGTCTACCACCAACAGTCATATCATGAACAATACTTTGTATAAAAATGATACGTTAAATCGTGGTAATGGACAGTTATATGTTCAATACGATACCCGTAACAATGTGATCCAAAATAATATTATGGTCGCTGGAGCATCGAACGTTCTAATTTACAATGAATACACCAAAAACAGTGGCAATATTATCGACTATAATCTGTACGATGCACCGGATGGACGTGCCGAAGCCACATGGATCTGGAAAACTAAAGAGTATACAGGCTTCCCGGACTATCGTAAACGTAGTGGAAATGATGCTCATTCGTTATTTGCCAATCCTGTATTTGTTAATCCAGCTCAGCACAATTTCCATCTACAACAAAGTTCACCCGCGATTGATCAAGGAGTTGCCGATCTATCGCTTATCAATACATTAGATATTGATGGAGAAATTCGCAAAAAAGGCGCTAAACTCAATATGGGTGCCGATCAATAGAAGGTAATGGCTTGGTGTTATGTTAACTGGATAGCAAATAACGTATCCCAAGCCCTACAAGTACACCGATGATTACAGTAGGTAAAAAGGAACGTGTAACTTTAATCATCAGTGTAGCAGCCACAGCACCACCTACAATCGGCAATGAGATTGACGTCGATCCCTGATCAGTTATAACGATCTGATCTACAATAAGCGCCACCATCATCGCAATCGGCACATAGTTAAAATACAAACGCAGGGTTGGATGCAATATTCGCCCTGCCATCATTTCAACGCCTATTAGACGTGATAGAAAAGTTACTATACATAGAACGAGAATCAAAATCCACTGTTCAGACATGTTGTTGCCTCCTTGCAATATACATTCCAACGAACGGAGAAATGACACCTGTTATGATTAGATTGAATTCATTAGTAGGCATTATATAATGCAATATACTGGCGATACCGAGTGCAGTTACTGCTGTAGCGATGATAGATTTGTCAGTAAGAGAAGGAATAAGTAAAGCTACAAATGTAATCGGAAACGCTAAATCCAATCCCCAACGCACCGGATCAATTAAATCCCCGATATATGCACCAATATAAGAAGCAATCACCCATGCGCTATAAAATAATCCTGCTACAACGCCAAAATACAACGGATCTGCTCCATACTTCTGATAACGTATATTTCCCAGTACAAATGATTCATCAGAGACGCCAAATGCCAGTAACCAGCGATATTTGCGAGAAGCAGGGGCTAAATTATCTGCTAATGAAGCTCCATATAACAAATTACGCAAATTGAGCAATACCGCAGTGATTATCATGCCCGGTAATGTAGCACCAGATATAACCATAGCTATAATCATCAACTGCACTGAACCTGAAAAGACGAGCACAGACATCATGATAGTACTCCAAAGACTCCAATGTGCCTGAGTAGCAAGCACTCCGTAAGATAATCCATAAGCGGCTATCGCTAATGCCAGCGGAAAAGCTTCAAGTAAAGCCGTTTTAACCGTATGTGGTTTGGTGAGCATCTACGTATTCTCCTTGTGTTCTATTTTTCTAAAGTATAAAATAATAATTAAATAGTATATTATAATTAACTTTTATCAGATTATAGTATAAAAAGATCATAAAAGTAAAATAAAATTAACTATTAGTACTTTAAAATATACATTATAAGAAGAATAATAAAGAGAATGCTTGATATAAAAGGAGAATACAATGGATAAAAATACTGGATTTCAAGCTAAAGAAGAAGAGGTTGGCAAGCAGATTGGTATAAATTTACGACAATTTCGAACAGCAAAAGGCATTACGATAGAAGCATTTGCCAAGCAAATCGGTGTTAGTAAATTAACTTTGATTAAGATTGAGCAAGGAGAAGCGAATCCTACTTTATCGGTAATCTGGAAAATTGCAGATGGTTTGCATGTTCCTATCGCATCCTTGTTATCTGGAGAATCCGATGTGTCTGTTATTCGCAAGCAAGATAGTGTGCAATTAAGAAGTTCTGATGAGGTTTTTGTAGTAGAGCCGTTATTTCGCTCGAATGGATTTGAGTTGTACCGAGGGTATTTGCAACCGCATAGTTCTTACACTTCCGAAGCCCATCAAGCGGGAGTGACCGAATTGGTCACTGTGATGTCTGGTCAGCTTACGGTAGAAGTGAATCAAGAACGATATGATCTGGTAGAGGAAGAATGTATTCGTTTCAAAGCCGATCGTCAGCACACGTACATCAATCCATCTGAACAGAGTACTGTTTTACATTTCGTCATTACGTATCATTAAGAGGGAAGGTAGCTTTTTAATAAATAACGACACTAGGTATTATCAAAAGTCATGTATTCCGTTATATGTGTCACATGATGTTCCAGTGTAGCTCTCAAGCAAGAGCATGAATAGATTGATTAAAAAAAGCTGTTGGATCAATTATCCAACAGCTTTTATAGTAACACAGTCGCAGGCTAACATCATAAAAGGTGTGTAGCCTGTTCTTTTTATATTATTCTAATTATAGATGGGTGAATTTACGCTTCGCCCCATGCACGATCACCGGTTAAATACTTTTCGGTCAAAATAGAAAGCAGTTGAATACCCACTTCATTTTGTCCGCCTTCAGGAATAATCAGGTCTGCATACTTTTTGGAAGGTTCAATAAAAGCTTCATGCATCGGTTTGACTGTTGTTAAATACTGCTGGTGAATCGACTGAATACTACGTCCGCGCTCTTCGATATCTCGCAATACACGACGCAAAATCCGCACATCTGGATCGGTATCGACAAATACTTTGATATCAAGCTCTGCACGCAATTTCTCATCAGATAGTACATGTAGACCTTCAACGATTGCAATATGATTCGGATGCAATTCAAGCGTCTGATCCACAAAACGTGAATCAGTTGTAAAATCGTATACAGGAGCAAATGCCGCCTGTCCTTGTTTGAGCAAATATAGATGTTCGATCAGTAGTTCATTATCAAAGGCAAACGGATGATCATAATTAATCAATCGGCGTTCTTCCGCAGTCAATCGGGAGTGCTCTTTATAATAATTATCCTGAGATATAAAAGTGACTTTGTCTGTGCCAAGACGTTCAATCACTGAACGAGCGACAGTTGTTTTTCCTGATCCGGTTCCCCCGGCAATACCAATAATCAGCATAGTGATTACTTTACCCTCCCTAAATGTTCCCAATACAATTCTAATATTGTAGCATAGCAACCACGTTTTTTCATTATATTTAGTAAAGATCAAAAATGTACTGGTATTAAAAATTAATTACATAGTAATATTACATTTTATTTGCTATATTGTTAAATAGTTACTATAAAGTAGTATCTAGGATTTATAATAGAATAGGAGCTAGATAAAAATGTCTGATATACAAGTTGTACCAATGGAAAACGAAAAATTAAAAAAAGATTTAATTAACTTTATGAACAGCAACCGATTAATACCAGTAATTGGGTCAGGTTTTTCAAGATCAAGTAAAGCTACAAATGGAATCGTACCCAGTGGTCAAGACATGAAAATATATATGATTGCTAAATTAAAAGAAAAATTTCCAAACGAAAAATTTTCTGAAGATTTTAGTAAAATAGCTCAGCAATATGAGAACCATTGCGATATCAATGATAGAAAAAAATATTTGAGTAATAATTTTACTAATGTTCAATTAGAGTGGTATAAAAGAGATTTTTTAAAAATAAACTGGCCTTACATGTATACTCTAAATATTGATGATGCCATTGAATCTAATAGTGACTTTAAGGTAGTGTTGCCTTTAAGTGAAATCAATCAAGAATACGAAGCTATTTTAAACAATCGTTCAATCTATAAAATACATGGAGATGTAAAACATTATTTGCTATATAAAGAAAGTAAGATGTATATATTCTCACAAACGCAATATTTAAACAGTTTAAAACAAAACAATTTTTTATTGAATAAAATTTCGACTGATATTAGGTCCAATTCTGTAATGTTTATAGGATGTAGTTTATCTGATGAAATAGACTTGTTATATTCTTTAAATATTCATGGGTATACACCTTCTTCTATGAAGACAACATATTATGTTACTGATCGTGAAATATCTTTGTTACAGCAAAAAGATTTAGAAATGTATGGTATAGATACAATTATAAAAATTGAAAGTTATGAAGATTTCTATATGTACTTAAATGATATTAATGAAATGGCAAAACGTATTCCAACATCGGATATAGATAATTTTCTGAATCCAAGAATGATTTATGAGCAAGAAGGGTACAATGAAAATATAGAATATATTTACAAATCTAATAAAATATATAATGATTTTGAAAAGAAAAAAAGTATCAAACTTCCTAACTTCATAATTCAAAGAGAATTATTTAATAAACAAGAAGATTTTAGAATTAATTTCATAGATAAAAACTTAATAGTAATATATGGTCATAGGTTCTCTGGTAAAACATATTTTTTGATAAACTTGATGAGAAAATTACAAAATGAAAACTTCTTTTTTATACCTTCTTTATATAAAATTAATCAAGAAACTCTTAATTCGTTAATTAATGTTGAGAATGCTACTTTATTCTTTGATACAGGATCAATTGACGAAATGCAAATTGAATTTATATATAATAAATTTGAAAAAGTAATAAAAAATAATTGTAGAATAGTATTTTCTCTTGATTCTTCAGAAAAAGAAAATTTGAATGCTTTAAACAAATTCAGAACGAGTAAAGAAATAGAAAAAACAATAAGTATAAATTATTTAGATAATAAATTTTTAAATAAAGAAGTATTGGAAATTAATAAAAAGCTAGACTCAAATGCCATAGGAAGATTTCGGGAAAATAAAGAAATAAAGCAAAAGACAAAACAAAAGATAAAGAATAACTCACTAACAGTCCTAGATAATATTTTCGAGATAGTAAGAAGCGCTCCTAAAAATGATTTGAAAATGAGTTACTTTAAAAATATCCATGAAATGGAAATAGATAATGACCGTATGATAGCATTAATAATTTTAGCCACTAAAAATAGATTAAGTGCTCATGATATGAGTTTATATAAACTTAATGAGAGTATAGGAAAATTTATTGAAATGTTAGAGCCTATATCACAGTTTGAATATACTAATAGCTTTGAAAAAAATTCATCTGATCATTCTGGCACAAAAGTTATAATAAACTCGAAATATTGGGTTTTACACGAATTGGGCGAATTCTCTCTTCTCAAAAGAAACATCCCTTTAATATCACGGGCTTATAAAAATATTGTGGAAAGTATTTTAAATAATTATTCTTCAGATTATAAAGGAAGAAGACAGGCAGCAAAAAAAATATCTGAATTTATAAAGTTCGATGTTATAAATGATATTTTTCCAAAAGAATCAAAGGGCTCATTGTTAGTTATTAAAGATATTTATGTGAATTTAGAGCAGCTTTTAAAAGATGATTATCAATATTTTCATCAGAGAGCTAAAAGCTTAGCATGGACTAATAATGAAGAAGATCTTCAAAACGCACTTATTTACGCCACAAAATCGAAGCATGATATGGAAATAGAAATTAGAGAATATAAAATCAAATTTTCATATATGCATGTTTGTTATACAATTGCCTCAATACTTGCAAAACTAGCACAAATTCACAATTATAAAGATAAAACATATATTGAGAAAGCTACTAATGCTATACATGAAGCGTTAGAGTTTGATGAGAACCTAAACTATTTAAAACCATCTGATGGACAGCATATACCAAGAGGATCACAAGCTATAGTTGAACTCATTAAACACATATCTATTAATGGCAAAGAGTATGGCTTGAATTCAGATATAACTAATGAATTATTTTCTAAAACTAGACAGTTAAATAGATATATTAAATAAGCGATTTAAAAAATTAAAGCTTTTATTTAATATAGTGTATAAAAAGCAAAGGCTCTATATAAAGAGTCTTTGTTTTGTAATGTAAAGTAACTTTGAAATCTTATAAAATATTACATTATGTCAAATGACTTTTCTCAATAATGCGGTAAGATGTAAGATACATAAATGGTATATTCATAGATTGAAATAAGCTCTACAAGTTGTGATGTTCACCATGACATAAACGTATCATATTAGCAGTAGAACATATCTCAAAATAGGATAGGGTGATCGCTATGCAACAACAAAAATTATTTATTAATGCTCAACGATTAGCAGATACGATCGAACAATTTGCTGATTTTGGACGGACAGCCAATAATGGTGTGACACGATTAGCATTAAGTGAACAAGATATTGCGGTACGCGGTTACTTTCACTCCTGTTGTGAACAATTAGGGATGACAGTCGTTGTCGATGATATGGGATGTATGTACGCCACATTAGCAGGAACAGAAGATACGCCTCCTATTGTACTCGGTTCTCATATGGATACAGTCAAAAAAGGTGGTCGTTTTGATGGGATATTAGGAGTGATCGCCGGGCTGGAAATTGTCCGCACTCTGGTAGATCATGGTATTACGCCCCGTATTCCAATTACAGTGATGAATTTTACCAATGAAGAAGGCGCACGCTTTGAACCTTCGATGATGGCTTCTGGAGTATTGTCCGGTAAATTTGCCAAAACAGATATGTTAAATAAAAAAGATAGCGACGGCATTACATTTGGCGATGCGTTAGTCCAAAGCGGGTATGCAGGAGAAGAGAGCAACCGAATCCAAGCAGCAACAGCTTACCTAGAATTACATATAGAACAAGGGCCTGTGTTAGAACGCGAAAAATTACACATTGGTCTGGTAGATTGTGTGGTTGGTATGGTCTGTTATGAGATTGAGATTACCGGTGAATCGGATCATGCAGGGACTACGCCTATGGATATGCGCAAAGATGCTTTTTTTGCGATGAATGATCTGGTAAGTACACTTCGCACGCAATTAAGTGCTTTGGATTCGGAATTAGTCTATACTATGGGACGAGCTAATATATATCCCAATATTCATACCGTGATCCCGAACAAAGTCATTTTTACACTAGAAGCCAGACACAAAAACGAAGAGGTCGTCCGCGAAGTAGAGCGTATTATTCAGTCTTTACCTGCGGTACAAGGAGATTGCGAAGTGACTACCACCAAATTATGGGGACGTGATACCGTCTGGTTCGATCCTGCCATTTGCGAAAGACTGGAAAGATCGGTTCAGACATTAGGATATTCCTATAAAACAATGGCAAGCGGAGCCGGACACGATGCCCAATTTGTCGCTTCTTTTTTGCCCTCTGCAATGGTATTTGTACCGAGCGTGAATGGAAAAAGTCATTGTGAAGAAGAGCTGACTTCATATGAGGATTGTGAGAAAGGGATTAATGTGTTGCTGGATACGGTGTTAGGGATATTGGAAGGTTAAGTTGGACTCCTATTTGATAAATACGTAACCACCTTGCGCTTAAGTATGGCTAGGTGGTTTTTTTATAATAGTAATTAGGTCATTTAATAACAAAATCAGTGAAAATATTAACCTTATCCCAAGACACATGAGAATATTAGAATCGTGAAAGAGACTTTGTTATTTGAATGTATAGTATGATGATGTACATATAAGATATATTATTTATCAGAATAGCTTCTAACTAGGGGGAAGTAATATGGAAAGAGATAAAATGAACTACCAAAAAAAATGGGAGTTTTTAGATAAAAGGCGGTATAAAATTGGATTGATTATTGATGGCGAGAATGACATTGATCTATGGATGAATTATAGTCCGGAGGAAATAGTCCAAAACCATATAAATCAAGATTTAATCGAAGATTCTATGTTAGAATTTGTAGAAATGTTTTGGAGTATAGAGCCAGATTATCGATTATTAGAACTTGTGTTTAACAAGGATTTTACGTGTTTAGCAAATGGGAAATATGTAATGGTAAATACTGATGTTACAGATAAAAATAAGTTAGCAATTCCCAAAATTAAAGAAATCCATATGACACTTGATCCAGAGACAGAATATATTCAAACATTTGAACTTATTTTATACGAAATGCCTGATGTAAATATTTTGAATGAGAAAGTAAGACAAATATCTTCAAACTTAGTATTTGAGCATGAGAATAATAAATTGAAATTAAAGTTATCTGGAAAGAGTTTCATTATTTCTAACTGATCCTAATAATAAAAGAAAGAATCTATTGAATATATAACTTATATAAAACGTACATAAATTTTTTGAATAAAATAATAAATTAGGTAGGAGTAGGAGGTAGCAAATTGATAAGTATTAAAGAAGTAGATGCTAAACAATGGATAACTGATGATATTGAAGAGTTGAGAAAGCAAATAAAGTAATAGGTATTTTGAATGAAAAACCTTAGATAAACATTGAAATGTACGCTTTAAAATTTCTTGCTACAGACAAATACTACTGAAAACATCGTTAATAAAGGATAAAGACAGTAAAGCAACTACATATCTGAAAAAATAGCGCTAAATATGTTGTTCACGATAACTCTAAGTAAGGACAACAGCCAAAATAAGACTGGGGGCTGATGAATGAGTCATAGTAAATTTATACAAGATCAAAAGAAATTTGAAGAGACTCTAGATTGGGTGAAAAAGATGTTCAACTGTGAACAACGACTACCCGATCAAGTGTATAAAGTTCCCTTTAAAAGAAATGTTGTTATTGATTTTGATGATGTAATGAGTCCAGATTTTTGGGTTGAACTAGAAAAGTTGATTGATTTATCTAATGACTCATTTGTGATGATGGCTGTTTTAGATCCAGATCCTGTTGAGTATTATTATAGTGAATTCGCTTATTATAATTGGTGCATTTTACAAAAAGGAACTACGTCTGATGAATATTGGAATATACTTGAGCAAGGTCCTGTTGAAAGTCCTGCTGATGCTATTCTGTTTAACTCTGAAGTCGTAATATGGTTATCTTCTTCTATGAAGTGGGCAATATGGGGAGAACGGAGTTATGGTATTTGTATTCTAAGTTTTAATGAGGGTATGGATGACTGCGAAAATGAATATTGGTTTACCATGGAGCGAGCAATTACCGATCTAATATCACTTAATTTTAGAAATTATACTGTTCCTGAAGAAATTGCCTCGAAGTTGATGAAGTTCTATAGCGATATTGATTAAGCCTATTTTAGACTTTGAGGGCTGTAGTTTTCTCAAAAAAACATATACGGAGAATGTGCTGACATACTGATCCTGAAGCAAATACGGATGGACAGAAGAATAGCAGCAACTTACGCAGAGTCAGAGTTATGAATGATAAACTAATACCGTAGGTGATGCGAAATGGAAGAGATTAAAAGAGAAATTGAACGGTTATTCGAGGATTTGGGATTTGAACGTATTTTTATCAAAGAAGATACTGTATTTAAATCAGGAAAAGTGTATTGTAAGCTTACTTTTATTGAAACATTCAAAAGTTATGTAATTGAATATGCAAATAGTTATGAGGAAGCAAAAAATAATCTGTATGAAGACGGTGATTTGCATGCTATAACTCTTGATTTGAATGATTTACTTTTATCATTACGTAAAGAAATAGTTGCAAGCATGCAAAATGATTAAACGCATAGTTTGAAAAAACTGAGATTAAGGATTGTAATATATTGCTTTGAAAATCTAGCTCAATGTTTAATAAGATTGGATTTAACTATCAAATTTCAATATTTTTTAGAATATAGCCAGATCTTATGCCCTACTCTAGCGGATCATATTTTGCTAAATGATTGGAAAAAAGGGTGGAAATGAACATGTTGAATAGGAAAAGAAAATATAAAAGTGCCTATTTATATATCAATGTTATATTAGTAAAGATACATATCACACAATAAGAACTTAGGAGGAATTATTATGGAGCAACAAGAAATATTTATGCCAGCATATCTGGATAGAGATATTAAAATAACGTTTCTTGATAATTTGTTCGTAATCGGACTATATGTTCATTATTACTACTTCAATAATGTTATTGCGATTTGTCCTGAAGAGGCTCATGATGATACAAGACTTCTTGTTCCTATGACTGCTATCAAAAAAATAGAACCTTGGTACGCTTCAGGTGATTATGAATTAGAGGATTAGAATGCTCCATAAATTATGTAGTGCAATAAGAAAAAGCCTTTCCCAAAAAATAGAGAAAGGCTTTTTTTAAAATGATTATTTTAAAATCGATTTCATTGTAATTAGTAGATTAATAATTCACTTGAAAGGTTCCTGCATTTGCAACGACTGGAATAGTAGTAACTGCTATTTTATGTGGACCTACTAATTTTTCGTCGGATTTAAGTAGTGTTGTAGGGCTACTAACGCTACAACTCATTGCAGATACTTGGCAACCTGCACTATCGTAAATTTTAATATTAAAGTTAGCGTATTTACTCGGATTGATTTTTACTTCAAATTCGCCATGTAAAAATAGCTGTTCTGAACTAGTACCTACATTATAACGGGAGAAGCAGTAAACGATGGAGCTACACTTTGGTTGGAACTAGTTGCGTTTAGTGTGTTTGGAGTGCTAGAGAGCTCACTACCAAATCCAATAGGTGCAAGAGCGAGAGAAGCGGCGAGCGACAGGGCTGGAATCAAAATCAGTTTTTGTTTTTCATCATCCTACAAATGGATATTTCAGTTTGCAAGATCTGGAGACTGCTATTGGTTTTGAAATGGGTGAAATTAGAACCGTATTGCCTAATGGAGAATGAATTAGCAAATATGTTATATAAGAGATTAGCTTCTAACATAGGAGGAGAATATAATGCAACAAAATAAAAGTAATTATCAGAATAAATGGGGATTTTTAAATAAAAAACCTTATCAGCCGGGAAATATTATTGAAACCGTAGAGGATATCGATGTATGGATGGTAGATAATCCTTATATTATAGCTGAAAATCGAATTAATACAGGCTCAATCGAAGATACTATTTTAGAGTTTATAGAGCTTTTTTGGAGTATAGAACCAGATTACAGATTACTAAGTGTGGTATTGCAAGTGAACTTGGCAAAAAATTTCTATAAAGAGTATATATTTGTAAAAGCTAGTTATAAAAATAAAATAGGAGTTCCTAAACTTAAAGAAATTCATATGATGCTTGATCCAGATACAGAATATATTCAAACATTTGAACTTATTTTATATGAGATGCCTGATGTAACTATACTAAACGAAAAAGTAAAGCAGTTATCTCAAGAATTAGTATTTGAGCATGAGCATAATAAACTGAAATTAATGGTATCTGGAAAGACTCTAATTATTTCTAACTGATCAAAATAATAAAATAATGAGGTAAGTACTCTTGTTATTATCCAATTTAAGAAAAAAATATAGCATCTTATGCTTTAAATGTCATCAAGAATTGTACGGAGTAGGATTTGGAAGTGAGTCAGATAAACTAAAATGTTTTAACTGTAACGTGTATTATGATTACCATTTAAAAAGCAAAGTTCTAGAAGTGGATAACGATTATAGTAAGCTGTTAAAAAAATGGGATACAGGTAGCGGCGAATATCCTGGTATACCTACAAGCCAAATGTATAGCCCATGGTATTTGAAGATAGGTATTAGCTAATCAATAATATAAGAGGTGATTCGGTGTTTGAAGAAGAAAAATTAAAAAGATTTATACATATGTCTGAAAGTAGTTTATCTTTGGAAGGATTAGAAAATGTAACACATTATTTTCAACATGATGAATACGAAATGTCATTTGAAGGTTTAGTGATAGAACTTTATACAAGTAAAATGTATCCTGCAAAGTTCGACTTTATAGAATGGAAAGAACTTGCATTGGCTTTTAGATTAGATAAAGAATCTATTTTTGACGAGAAATTTTGGGATAACTTTTTTGAGTGGGGAAATGCGTTTAAGATTAAATGAATTATTAGATTAAACTAGTTATTTAGAAAAAAAAGATGACCATATTTCATATCGTTATAATATAGTAGTGGTTCTTTTAAAAAATAGTCACTAAAATAGTGTGAACAGCGAGAATAATGACATAAGTATTTAAAGGAATTTGGCTTCTAGAGATAGTTGTTAGTGTATGTAAATATCGATGCTATATTAGTAAAGATACGTATCATATTATAAAAACTTAGGAGGAATTATTATGGATCAGCAAGAAATATTTATGCCAGCTTATAGAGATAAAGGTATTAAAATAACGTTTCTTGATAATTTGTTTGTAATCGGATTGTACGTTAATTATTACTACTTTAATAATGTTATTGTGATTTGTCCTGAAGAAGCTCATGATGATACAAGAATGCTTATTCCTATGACAGCTATCAAAAAAATAGAACCTTGGTCTTTGGATGATTATGAATTAGAAGATTAGAATATACTATTTTTTATCATAAATAGACAAATTATTAATAGATAAATACTTTTTCGTACAATACATTACGCATCGCTAGATAGATATGATAACGTTGCTATAGTTACATATTCACTTCATCTGATATCCAAAGGAGCTTAATTCCATGTACAATACACCAGAATCTGCTTCATCCAAGCAACCCTCTTTAACCTTACGAGAAGCATTTGCACAAACGGAATATATCTTACCTGGTCATAGCGATCGGAATATAAATGTGTTGCAACAAGCATTTGCAGACATCGATGGTGATCTTTCCAGTGATCAGTATGGTCGTGGACAAGTGATCGAAGATTTCCAGAAACAGATGGCAGACGTGTTAGGCAAAGAAAGTGCAGTGTTCTTCCCAACAGGTACGATGGCACAACAGATTGCTTTGCGTATCTGGTGTGATCGCCACAATAGTGCAAAAGTGGCTTACCATCCTTTATGCCATTTAGAGATTCATGAAGAAGATGGATTGAAAGAATTGCACCATATTCAGTCGATTTTGCTAGCGGATCAAGATCGCCTGATTACCCTTGCAGATGTAAAGCAAATGGATCAAGATATTGCCTGCTTATTGCTTGAATTGCCTCAACGTGAGATCGGTGGACAATTACCACCATATAGCGAACTACAAGCTATCTCTGAATACTGTCGTAAACAAGGTATTTCGATCCATCTGGATGGCGCTCGTTTGTTTGAAATTTTACCGTATTACCAAAAAACAGCCGCTGAAGTATGTGCATTATTCGATAGTGTCTACATATCCTTTTACAAAGGCATCGGTGGTATTGCAGGAGCTATCTTAGCTGGGCCGAGCGATTTTACCGCAGAATCTAAAGTCTGGAAAAGAAGACATGGTGGCGATCTGATCAGCTTGTATCCGTATATTCTGAGCTCCAAATATTACTACGAACAACGTGTCGGCAACATGGAACAATACTACAAAGAAGCGGTGCAATTAGCCCAGTGGATGAACAAATGCACAGCTATTCACACGCTACCTGAAGTGCCTGTCTCCAACATGTTCCATATTCATTTCGAACTGCCCAAAGAACAAATCGAACCGATCTTAATCGAAATGTGTCAGGCGACAGGTGTAGGTATCGTGCAATACTTAACAGACAAAAAAGAAGGGGCTCACTGTTCGACTGAATTAGTAATCGGTGCTCGCTACGAACATGTTCCTCAAGATCGTATCCAAAAAGCGCTAGCATGGCTAGATCAACGTTTGAAAGAAGTCACAGCAAACCAATAGCTTATCTAGCCTAGCTAAGTTGGATAGAAGAGATATCATGATCTGTATGAAGTGATATTTATAATTAAAATAGAAAAAAATAGCTAAGTCGTTGATCCTACACATCTTTCAACTACTTAGCTATTTTAATTATTTAAAGTTTTTCCTAATTATTTTTACACTTATAAATTCTTTCCTCAAAAGCGTAACTCGACTACCAAAATAAAAAAAGAGAGCCACATTAGCCAATCTGCCAATGCGACCCTCTCTACAAGAACGGTTTTCAATGTTGAGAATATTATCTCCACACAGAGCTTAAGAAGAACAATGTTCTGAAAGAGCTACAAGTTTTTATAAGAAAACGGCTTCGGAAACTTCTGTCTATTCGCCTTTGAAGGCGACTGCCGACCGTTATCCAGTCTTATTAAGGGATTCATCTTCAACAGTGACGGCAAAAACCATATTTTTGCTGAAGCGGGTTCCCTTAGAATATCCTCATTTTGCAAACCAACCTCACTCAGTCCAACTTAATATTGTAATCCTCACTCAAATACCGATGAATTCGCTTGAAATCTTCTTCATTCAGATCACGTAATTTTTTCGTTTCCCGTCCTAAAATGATTCCCATCGTCTCAGCTGCAAGTGCGGTTGTTGGGGTAATACGTGCACTACCGTAAGCTTTGATCGAAGCGCCCACATTTTTGCCAGCTACCAGAACATTGTCGTAAGATTTCAATTCAAAGGAACGCAGTGGAATCCCGTAGAAATCCGGTTTGCCGTATCCTTTACCAGTTGGCACAGCACGTGTTCCTTGAATATCCATCGGGTAACCACCAATACTGACATTGTCCCAGAACATTTTACTAGCTACGACATCTTCGTAAGATAATACATAATCTGTTTCGAAGCGATTATAATCTCGAATATACAAGTAATCCGGGAATCCATTTAACTCTGCATGTTCATACCCCGGAATATTTTCTTTGAGAAAAGTTAATACACGTGGCGCTTCGGCTTTACCTTTAGCAATAGCCGATTGTACTGACTCTGGATTCGCAGGATCGACATCATAGATGAGCAGTGCATTGATAATCACTTCGCCATTTTTCTGATAGGTCGAGTTAATACCACGCAATTTGAGCTGTGGGTCTAGCGATTTGAAGTTTTCGGTAATCTTGTTAAAGCCTGTCCCAAAATCATAATCGACATACGTATTAGTACCGTATTTTGCTTCAAGATTGGTTAAAGGATAATCTAACAATGTCGCACTATGAAGCTTTAGCCAGTCTACGCCTTTGAACCGTAGCATATACGTTGCCGCCATATATTCAGGCTTGTCACCACCGAAAATCGATTCTACTCCAGGAATCCGAGTCACATGGAGCTTGGACGTGAGCGCATTGTAATCACTATTTTCAACCCAATACTTCGCTGCAATCGTATGGGATTGTTGGTCTGTTGTTTTATACGTTAGTGAAGTAATCGCATAGTTAGCATCTGCATCACTTTGCTGAATGCCTTCAATCTGAATCCCACTTTGAAGCGGAATCCCTTGAATTAAGCTGTTATAATAGTCTATAAATTGTTTTTCTGTACGAATATCGCCTACATTATAAGCATTGTATAGCTTTTTCATTTCACCTTGAACCAGACTTTTCTTTTTGTTGGTATTCGGTTCATCCAGTACAAGCATCTGTCCTTGTATCAATTGTCCACCGGGCTTTTCACGTGGATCGATAATCAGAACACTTTGCCCTTGATCGTGTGCGGCTTTGGCCATAAGAATCCCTTCGACTTCACTACCAATCACGACAAGGTCGTACGTTTTGGAAATGGTAGGTGCTACAGGTGCTGGCGCTGGAGTATCTGTTGGGTCGTATGTAGAATCTGTTGTCGTCTGGCTGGATGTAGGCGCTTGTTGAGCATTATTGGATGCGGAGAACATTTTCATGCCTAAAGGAATAAGAGCAATAATAATGACGACAAGTAAAAGACTCCACAAAAGTAAAGATTTCTGTCTGTTCACTGTTGATATAACCACCTTATGTATAAGTTTCATGGTACGGATCGAAAATATGCCGTATCCTTTCTAGTGTACTGTAAAATAGAGTGAGCAGGGTTACAAAATTTAAATGTCTATCTATATTGTAAAGGAGTAGCAGATGATGAGTACACAACACACAGAATATAGATCACAATCCGATGAGCAATTGACGTTAGCGATGGGATGCTTTTGGAGCCCTGAAGCATTGTTCGGACAATTCACAGGTGTGATCCAGACGGCAACTGGATATGCAGGAGGAACTACAAGTCATCCAACATACCGCGAGCTAGGAGACCATTCGGAAAGTATAGAGATGACATTTCATCCGCAAGAGATATCTTTAGAACAATTGCTCTGTTGCTTTTGGGACAATCACCGTCCTGATGCGATCAATGGATATAAAGGTAGACAGTATATGTCGATTCTTTTTTATCGTAATCAGCAACAATATGAAGTGATTTTACGTGTTCAACAGCAGTATGCACCAGAGTCGCTCAGTACAGAAATTGTTCCTTATACCGATTTTACAGAAGCAGAAGAGCGTCACCAGAAGTATTATTTGCAACGAAAGCCAGAACTGTTCAAGGGTTGGGTAGACCATTTAGGAAATCATGAAAATCTTTTTCACTCTACAATAGGTACACGATTAAATGCACTTTCCAAAGGACATATGACTTGGGCAGATATAATAAAAGAGTGGGAAAACAAAGAATTACAACACGTTGCCAAAAGACAACGGCATAATATATTGGAATGGATACAGCAAAGCTCTACAAATGACTAATTGAGCCTAAAAACCACGTTATAACAGAGATTATAGCTCATATATATTAAAAATCACTTGAAATAGTCAATAATCGTATCGTAAAATGGAAAATAAAGGTATTAAAAAATCAGAATAGACCTAAAATCTGCTTAAAATAAGCTTGTAATTGACTATAAGATCATCTATGATAGTACCAATATCAAAAGTTAAAGCGCTATAACTTTATAAAATGATCATAAGTGGTATCGGTAGAAAATTTTAAAAGTAGAGCGTATCTTTACAATAAGTTATCACAAAATATGCATAAATATGAATTTGTAATATCTAAGAATAAAAAGCTATTACAGAGTAATATTATGTGTAGGAGGTGAAATGATACCATCGATTTCAGTTGCAAGTGAATGCTTTATTATTTTTTATTTCGAAAGTTAAAGCGCTGTAACTTATGATTTAGGAAGAATATATTTCGTATGAATATTAGTCTAATCACGATGATATATCGCTATTTTACAACAAAATATCTTAATCTATAATGTCGCCCAAAGAAATTATCTGTCTTTAGTAAACTAAATAAATAACAATTTAGCGCATTACAGTGTAGTCCCTATCCTATATCATCCTGTATAATGAGCAAAAACAGGATGTTCGTTTTTTGTAAGGTAGCATATCTATAGCATACTTTCAAAAAATAGCATCAATTAGGAGAATATAAGATGAAAGCCAGTATATTTGATGTTGCTAAAAGATCAGGATTATCTGTTGTAACCGTTTCACGTGTGCTTAATGGTGCAGGAACAGTGCGTGAAAAAAATCGCCAAAAAGTGATGGATGCAATCAAAGAATTAGATTATCGTCCAAGCGCTGCTGCTCGTTCTCTTGCTCGTGGTCGTACCGGAATTATTGGATTGATTGTAACAACACTACATGATTCATTTTTTGATGCTGTCGCTAAAGAAATCAATGATACATTAGCGCTTCAAGGTTATTTTTTAGCAGTATCGGTATCTCGTAGCTTTGGTAATCAGGAAAGTCATTATTTGATTCAAGAAGATCGGGTCGATGGGTTGATTTTGTTATCTCCTGTAGAAGAAGAACGTTTTGTATCGGAATTGAAAAAGCGTAATATTCCTTATGTGCTGATCGATAATCAATTGTCTGAAAACAATGCGTCTGCGATCACGATTGATAATTACAATGGTGGTTATGAAGCGACTCGTCATCTATTGGAATTGGGACACACTAAGATCGCTCATTTGTGTGGATTAGATGTATTTACGAGTACAAGAGATCGTAGACAAGGATTTATCGATGCTTTGCAAGAAGCAGAACTGGAGCCATTTGCTATTATACAAGGTGATTACAGTATGGATTTTGGGTATCAGACAGGGAAAAAGTGGTTGGCTGATAACCAATTGCCGACAGCTGTTTTTGCAGGGGATGATTATATCGCTATCGGTCTAATTAATGCGCTGACAGAAGCAGGTATACGTGTACCGGAACAAGTCTCTGTTATTGGCTATGATGATCAGGATATCGCTTCACAGTTGCGTCCATTTTTGACTACGATGAAACAACCGGCAGATCAGATTGGACTAGCGGCGGCAGATATGATTTTGCGCAAAATCAGTAATCAGAGTAAGCGTACTACAGGACTCAAATTAAAATCAGAATTGATTATTAGGCAATCGACAGCGCAAGTTAGCAACGATTAGAGGTGACTCATATTGGAATATTACCTGGGCATTGATGCAGGTGGTAGCAAAACAATTGCTTACATTACCAATGAACAAGGTCAGTTAATAGGGCAAGGACGTGCGGGTGCAGGTAATCATCAGACGACAGGATTACTTGCAGGAGAACAGATTGGACTTGCTATCGAGCAAGCATTACAGCAAGCCAGTATTCAGCGTGACCAATTAACATCCAGTTGTTTTGGATTAGCAGGAGCAGATCGACCCGCCGATTATGCTATTTTGCATCCTATGATTCAGAGTCTTGGATTTCATCATTATGATCTGGTTGGAGATACCATGATTGGGCTTCGTGCTGGAACTACGAATGCTTACGGGATAGCGGTGATTTGTGGAACAGGAACGAATAGTGCCGGGATGAATCCAGCAGGTGAAAGTTATCAGTGTGGTGGATTTGATTATATGTATGGAGATTTTGGTGGAGGCGGATCATTATGTATCGAAGTGTTTCGATCGGTGATTCGAGCATGGGATGGAAGAGGTCATTCTACTGTACTCACAGAGCTTTTACTGGATATGTTGCATTATTCAGATGTGCATACATTATTTCACGACTATCTAGATCATCATTATCAAGTACCTGTACAAGTGGCTGAATTGCTATTTACAGCTGCCGCATGGGGAGATGGAGTAGCATTAGATATTTTAGCAAAACAAGGTCAGGAAATAGGAAAATCGATTACAGCGATCGTTAATCGATTGCAAATGCACACGTTATCATTTGATGTGGTGATGGCTGGAAGTCTGTTGACACGAGGAGATCGTGATTGGATTCGTCCGCAGATTGAGCAAGCCTTACAACAATCGGCACCGCATGCCTCACTGGTCAAATTAAAAGTCGAACCTGTGATCGGAGCGATATTACGTGCAATGGAACAGGCAGGACGTCATATTACACCCCAAGTGTATAAGCAGTTATACGATATAGGAAGCCTCACTACAGTACAAGCAAAAGAGCAATCTATCTAATAGCAATCACCACTACGCAGATCAAATGTACAGTATACGTCTATTATTTTATAAATACAGGATGTGATCATATATGAATAGGACTCAAGGGTTAAAGGTAGCTGTGATCGGTGGAGGTTCTTCGTATACACCGGAGTTAGTAGAAGGATTTATCCGCTATTATCAGGATCTGCCGATTCGTGAATTGTGGTTGGTCGATATTGAGCAAGGATTACACAAGCTTACTATTGTAGGTGAATTGGCTAAGCGTATGGTCGCTGCTTCAGGGTTGCCGATCAAGATACATTTAACAACGAATAGAAGAGAAGCAATCAAAGATGCTGATTATGTGAGCACGCAAATGCGAGTAGGTATGTTAGAAGCAAGAAGTGTGGATGAACGCATTCCTTTGCAGTACGGAGTGATCGGACAGGAGACGACCGGCCCCGGTGGAATGATGAAAGCACTACGCACTATTCCTGTATTACTAGATATTTGCCGGGATATTGAAGAGTTAGCGTCGAATGCATGGTTGCTGAATTTTACGAATCCGGCAGGTATGGTCACAGAAGCGATTCATAAGCATAGTAAAGTACGCAGTATCGGCTTATGCAATGCTCCTATCGGTCTGATCAAATGGTTAACTGCTCATTATCAAGTAGAGCCTCATCAAGTCTATGCCGAATTTGTAGGGCTTAATCATCTACATTGGGTTACTCGAATCGATATTGAGGGACAATCCAAATTAACAGAACTGCTAGCACAGCGTGAAGAGTATTCAGCCGCCAATGTTCCTCAGCAGGGTTGGGATGCTGAATTTCTACTATCGCTACAAGCATTACCTTCCTATTACCTCAAGTATTTTTATATGACTCCTCAGATGCTCCAAGACCAATTGTTAGCTTTTGAAAATGAAGGAACGCGTGCTCAGGTGGTACAGCGAGTAGAACAAGAACTGTTTGAGTTATATCGTGATCCTGAGCTACAAGAAAAGCCCAAGCAACTGGAACAACGCGGGGGTGCGTATTACTCGGAAGCCGCAGTGAACTTGATGCGTTCACTTCATAATGGCACAGGAGATATACAGACACTTAACGTTCCAAATCGTGGCATTATTGATTTTCTACCTGACGATGCTTGTATTGAAGTCAATTGCGTAGTGACTCAACAAGGCCCGTTACCGATTCAATTATCTACTGTACCGGATCATATTAAAGGGCTTATGCATGCGGTAAAAACCTATGAACAACTAACGATTCAGGCGGCAATAACCGGAGATCGTCAACTGGCTTTGCAAGCGATGGTTCATCATCCATTAGTGCCTTCGATAGCGATTGCCAAAGACATGCTAGACGAAATGTTAGAAGCGAATCGTGACTATTTGCCTTTATTTTTCCCAAAAGAACATCTAGCAGTAGCCGAAAGTAGATAAAATATCTGAAGCAGAAAAAGATGATTCGATCCTACTAGATTCAAAATATGACCTATTACATTATGCTAAGGAGGAATAACCAGTATGCGTACTTCATCGACAAAGGCACGTTGGCTTAGCTTCTCTCTTGTAATCATACTATTTAGTATTTCGTTATCAGGAATATTAGGATTATCGACGTCTGCTTATGCGGCTAATGAAAAGAAACCTTTTCCACAACAGGTGAATTATGCAGGAATCATCAAGCCCAATCATGTGACTCAGGCGGCGATGAATCAAACCGTAGCTTCTTATTATAGTTACTGGAAATCAACCTATCTCAAAAATGACTTGTCTTCTTTGCCAGGTGGTTATTATGTGCGTGGTGATATTACCGGTGATGCAGAAGGGTTTGACCCGCTAGGTACGTCCGAAGGTCAGGGGTATGGCATGGTGATTACCGCTCTGATGGCAGGGCAAGATACACAAGCACAGACGATCTATAATGGATTGTTCAAAACAGCCAGAGCGTACAAAAGTTCAGGCAATCCTGCTCTGATGGGTTGGGTCGTCGCTGATGATACTGCTGCACAAGGTCATTTTGGATCAGCAACCGATGGTGATCTGGATATTGCCTACTCTTTGCTTTTGGCACATACGCAGTGGGGTTCTGCTGGAACGGTAAATTATTTGTCAGAAGCTAAAAAAATGATCAGCGCCATCAAATCTAGCTATGTAACGTCTAATAATGGTATTAATCTGGGAGATTGGGATACCAAAAACAGCTATGATACCCGTCCATCGGATTGGATGCTCAGTCATTTTCATGCTTTTTACGATGTGACTGGAGATCAGACATGGCTGAATGTGATCAACAATCTGTACAGCAAATATGCGCAATTTAGTAGTAGCTATTCACCTAATACGGGCTTAATTTCAGACTTTGTAGTGGGGAATCCAGCGAAGCCTGCACCAGAGTGGTTTTTGGATGAATTTAAAGAGACAAATGAATACAATTACAATGCTTCTCGTGTACCGCTTCGAATCGTAATGGATTATGCGATGTATGGAGATACTCGCGGCAAGAATATAGCTAACAAAATAGCAGTCTGGATCAAAGGCAAAACCAGTGGTAAACCTGCCAGCATCAAAGATGGATATCAGTTAAACGGGACGGCGCGCGGTACCTATGCAACTGCTGTATTTGTCGCTCCATTTGTCGCCGCAGGTGTCACAGATCATGCCCATCAGACATGGGTCAATACAGGTTGGGATTGGATGAAAAATAGCAAAGAAAGCTATTTTAGCGACTCTTATAATCTACTGAGTATGTTATTTATCTCCGGTAACTGGTGGAAGCCTACTGCCTCTTGATGATAGGACGTACATGCATAGATGATTTGCATATAATATTATAACAACAGAGATCAGATAATATGCTTTTCAAATGTAGACATGTTCACCAAACCTCTACTCATTGCTGTCCTGCAATGAGTGGAGGTTTGTCTTGTTTTTCTCGCTAATGAATAGTGTCGCTTGCTTACTTTAGATGTCTATTTTTGGATTGTGGTATAGTGAGATAAAGTATCGCTCAGACAAAAATAATGAAAATAGATGGAGCAGGTGACCACTGTTGAAATGTTTAACTTTAAATACGCATTCATGGCACGAAACGAACCAGTTAGAAAAAATCAGTCAATTGGCTCATTTTATCAATCAACAACAATTTGATGTTATTGCTCTGCAAGAAGTAAATCAATCGATGAGTGAGCCGCATGTAGAGTTATCGGTATTAGAGGAATCACGTTATTACGCTACTGATCGAAATGTGAATATTCGGCAAAATAACTTTGCTTATGTGTTGTTACAGCAATTATCTTCTGATTATTATTGGACATGGGTTCCGACTCATCAGACCAGACAGACCTATGATGAAGGATTAGCGATACTGACTCGTACGCCGATCGTTCAAGCAAGCTACGACTTTGTCTCTCAACTGCAAGACTATAACAATTATCGGACACGTCGTCTGTTGATGGTGCAGACCGAGATCAGCGGACAGCCTGTATGGATAGCAGATGGACATTATGGATGGTGGCATGACGAAGAACATTTCCGTGGACAATGGGATCGTACAGAGCAGTTATTAGCACCATACCAAGATCAATTGATCCTCATGCTAGGCGATCTGAACAATGTGGCAGAGATTCGAGAAGAAGGTTATGACTATGTGATGAGCAAAGGCTGGTTCGACACCTATACATTAGCCAAAGTAAAAGACGATGGACATACCGTCGTCAAAGCTATCGCAGGTTGGGAAAACAATGCGACCAGTCTGCGTATCGATTATATTTTAACCAATCGTCCATTGTCTGTTCGTTCTTCTGCTGTGGCGTTGAATGGTGTGAATGGAGCTATTGTGTCGGATCATTTGGGAGTAGCTGTGGAGTTAGACTTGGAGTAATTCTATTAGCACGATAGAAAATTTTAAAAATTATAGTTCATTAAGACACTAAGAAAAGAGACCTTAACTAACAGGTCTCTTTTTGCTGTATCTATTTTATTGCTTTATTTATTCCGCCCATTCACGACGTAACGCAAATAAGTCTTTAAGGGCATCATTAGACAATTCAGTGATCCAGCCTTCTGAATTAGAAATAACATTATCACTTAACTGTTGCTTGCTCTCCAACATCTCATCAATTCGTTCTTCTAGCGTACCGAGGGAGATGAATTTGTGTACTTGTACATCACGAGTCTGACCCATCCGATAGGCTCGGTCAGTGGCTTGATTTTCGACTGCAGGATTCCACCAGCGATCCACATGGAATACATGGTTAGCAGCCGTTAAGTTCAGACCGACCCCACCAGCTTTGAGTGATAAAATAAAGACAGATGGCTTGGTGAAATCGCCTTCGACGGCAGGTGCTTGGAATTGCTCGATCATGCGATCGCGTGCTGTTTTGGAGGTGCTTCCGTTCAAATACAATACATTTTCTTGCAATTCTTCTTCCAAAATCTTCTGCATCAACTGACCCATCCCAATATACTGGGTGAAAATCAAACACTGTTCGCCTTCTTCACGTAATTCTTTGACCATTGCTAGCAAGCGTTCCAATTTGGCAGAACGACTGATCCAAGCTTCGGTATTGAATCGTTTACCTTTTTCCGGTTCAGGAGGCGCTTCTTTGGTCACAAGGATCGGATGATCGCATAATTGCTTGAGTTGGGTGAGCGCAGACAGAATCGCGCCTTTGCGCTTGATACCATCCAGATTGTTCATCTGTTGCATTAAGCTGTTAACCGCTTGATCGTACAATACCCCTTGTTCAGCAGTCAGATGAATATAAGTTTTCATTTCATTTTTTTCAGGCAAATTCAATTGAATATTAGGATCTTTTTTGGTACGTCGCAACATAAATGGCTTGACCAGTCGTTGCAAATGTAAAGTTCGTTCTTCATCATGATCTTTTTCGATCGCATTGCTAAACCGTTCTTGAAACCCTTTGGCTGTTCCTAGATACCCTGGCGTAATAAAGTCATATATCGACCATAACTCAGCCAATCTGTTTTCAATCGGTGTACCGGTTAATGCTACCCTGTGCATAGCGGATAGACTACGAACCGTTTGCGATTGTCTGGTCTGCGCATTTTTAATATTTTGCGCTTCATCCAGACAGATAGTTGCCCATGTATAGCTTTGGAGCAGTTCTTGATCCAGTGAAGCTGTCGCGTATGAAGTCAAAATCACATCGGCATGATCGATCAATTGCTGAAACTCCGCTCCCGAACGACGTTTACTTCCATAATGAAGCGCCACAGTAAGGGAAGGCGCAAAGCGACTGATTTCTTTTTGCCAGTTCCCAAGTACAGAAGTAGGGCAGATGACAAGAGAGGTCGGGCTGAAAATCGTCTCCTGATGCATATTTTGCATTTCTTCGGTTTGGTGAAATTGCTCGGCTAGTTGATGAATAGCAATCTCAGCATGTTCTTTAATATGCAGTAAATACGTGATTAATTGCACCGTTTTACCGAGTCCCATATCATCTGCTAGACAAGCACCTAAGCCGAATTTTCTTAGAAAAGATAACCATGAATATCCTTCATGCTGATAAGGACGTAATTGCGCTTGTAATCCTGCTGGAATCGGAGTGAGTGGAAGATCTACTTGCTGATTAATCTTTTCGATTAACGAAGTGAGATGTTCATTAAGTTCCACTTCCAATTCTACACGCGTACTTTCTTCTTCAATAGCTTCTTCTTCCGCTGCTTGAGCTATTCGATGTTGACGCATCAGATGAAGTTGCAATACATCTTGAAAAGAAAGTCCACGGCGCTTATCAATCCCGTTCATTGCACGCCGAATCTGCTCTAACAATTCAGGATCAAGTGCAATCCATTGTCCACGGAAAAGTACCAATCGTTCATTACGAGCCGCAAGTTCGAGGAACTCTTCTTCTGAAAGATCGGTATCTCCAATTGAGACACGCCAATCGAAATCGATCAATGCATCTAAGCCAAAAAACGATTTGCCATCTCGTTTTTCTTTTTCTTCGCTGACTTTAGCACGTAATTTAGGCTTTTTACGTCGTGCCGCTTCCCACCATGCGGGCAGTAGCACTAACCAGCCAGCTTGAAGCAATCGATTACTTTCTGTCGTCAGAAAGCGCCATGCTGTTTCATTGTTCATCGGACGCTGTAAAATATCCGACGTTTCGGCGAATTGTGCTCTTGGTAAAGTAGCTCGTAGATGTTCTAGCCAGCCAGAAGCCCGATCTTGCACATGAATATTCCATTGTTCAGGCCATTTTCCATTAACATGTCCGTCAATTCCCAATTGTACAGGCACAAGCACCGTTTCATCGGCTTTGTCTTGCAGTACAAACTGTAATCGCCAGCCACTGTTAGCATCTTCCGGTTCTAGCAATTGAAGTGCCGGGCGAAAAGGAGCCGTGTCGCTTTTCCAACCGATGGAGACTAACCATGTTTCTTCGTCTAGTCCGGCTGTACTCTGGTTACGATCAAATAACTGCGGATATTCCCGCCGTAGATCAGCGGCTTCTGCTTCACTGTTGTAATATTGGCGGAATACAGTAGCAGAGAATGCCGCTTGTAGTCCTTGAACGAATTGCAGTTGAGACGAATTTTTGAGCAAAGCCCGAATATCACGTTCAACTCCGTCTTCCTGCGCCCATTCTAACAGCACATCTTGATCCCAGCTCCACTGCAATTTGCCTTTGCGATACGAGGCTAGACTCGGTAGATATTTACGTTCGTCCAGACAGCGCTCCAGATAAGGAGCTAACTTGCGAATCTGAGCAGTTTCACCTTCCCAATTCCACTGCACATGATGAAGTAAAGGAGCAGATGCAAAATAAGGAATAACCTGTTCAGCAGGCAATACAATCAGTTCTACTTCCGGTGTTTCTTCTACTTCAAGTTCTGTCCCGTAAAAAGAATCTTCATGCCATGCAAATAGCAGATGCTTGAGATAAGTAGCAGGTACAAATCCATAAGCTTCTTTGGAACCGTAGATTAGAGCATCGCCATACTCGCTGAGTCCCATCTGGACAGTGATGTGTTGAATATAATGACTCATGGTATCAGCTTTCCTTTCCGCAATTCTTCTTGAAGTGCACGCAAGCGACTATGACGCTGAGCAAATTGCTCGATAAAATCAGTCCAGCGTGGTTCTTGCTTTATTTTTTTATACAATTTGGCTAGGCGTTTGAGTAATTTGACTGCCGCTTTGTAGCCTTGCCTATTTTTGTGTGCCATATGACGCTCTACCGCTTGATGGTAAAAAGGCAACAACATCTCTGGTGCATTATTTTCTAAGGGTTGCAGTTCGGTCACTTTGTAATTGGCAGGATCATTGCCAGCCGCTAACTGATAATCCATCCATAATTGCCATTTGCCATAAGCTAATAATTTTTCTTCGTAAATGCGTCCGCCGACAGGCAATAACTTTTCCAGTGCAATCCACATCTGGGGTTCTTCTGCTGGAAGTTCTGCAATCACTTGCTCCCAGTAAGAAGCGTAATGTTGTAAATTTGACTGTTGTTGACGCAATACATCGGCAAGTTCAGTCAGCCAGTGGGCTAACCGTTGCCACTGTGCTTGCTGAGTCAAACGTTCCAGATAATCCGGTAACCGATCAGGATAAAAATCTTGCTTGGTAGCTGCGGTATGGATTAGAGCAAGTGCAACTTCATCATGCTCGGCGCCACGTTCAAAATGAATATAACTTTGTGCTAACCACCATGCTTGCTTGAGTGCGGAATGACCGGATCGCGGTTCTAGTTGTTCTAACAGCTCGACTTCCGCTTGTAGTAGTTGTTCCTTATCTTTCAAGGTGGAGTCAGCCACTATAGATATCATCCAGAGTCGTATATAGCTATCTAAAAAAGTAAACGAATCTCGTGATTCACTCAGCATTTCTAAGCGAATATAAGACAAGGTTCCACTTAAAAGTTTACTTTGTTCTACGGTTAGAGAATCGGTCAGGTGTAGCGATTCTGCGAAAAGATGCTGTAACGATTTCTGCAATTCAGCTACAGCCAAATGAGTATGATAACCGAGCGATGCCATGGTGCGACTTAGATGATTTTGCACAGGTTGAACGACGATTTGTAGCATATATAAATAAGCATTTAGCTTGAATAATGCTTGTTCTACAGGATCAGAGGGTAATTCTTTTTGGAAAATAAGCGTCAACGCTTCTGTTGTATACTGCACATTACGAATCCCTTGCCCGAGTGGTGCGATATCTTCAGCGAACTGTTGATGCCATTGTTGTACATGTATATCTATATCTTTTTTTAGATTTAATATCAACGTCATATCCTTTATTCTCCTAAGCACTTGTTCAAAATCGATTCGACTTCTTCTAGTGCAATTCAAAGTGATTTTTGCAAAGCATACTATAGTAGTATCAGCTTTTTAACACATAAGAGTTTACCAGTATAAACATATGTTCTCATTATATCATGACCTATCGAATCCTAGACAGGAATAAGCATGATTTACATACCAAAAAAAGACATCCTACGATGTCTTTGATACAGTCGATTATATATCTACAGATATTGGTTATTGTGTGCAATCAAGGATGATCTAGCTTTTATAAAAGGTCGTCGATCAACAGGTTTTCCGGCGAAGGAAGTAAATGTTCTTTTTGTTATTGGATCATCTGTTGTTGGTGAGCTTTAAGATGATTGGAAGAGAGATCAAAAGCAAGCTTACTTAGCGCTGATTGTTGTAAATTAATAGCTTGTATTTGTGCGGATTTTAATTGTAAGACCAACCAGTCCTAGTCCTGCAAATATAGCAAATCCGATCGGATACGAAAATAGATCAATCACGCTACCAGCGAGTAAAGAACCTATAAATTGACCGGCTCCAAGCAGTAAAAAAGATAGACTAATGCCCATCGAAGGTTGCTCAGGATAAATTCGTGTTGCCCATACCATACAGATACAGCTCAAAAAGATAAATGAACTACCAAATAAAATAGCGGATGCAAAGTTATATCCGATCGAGGGTACGATAAGCACTGCGGTTCCTAATGCCATCATGAGCATACCTAACCGATAAGACTTTGCCAGCCCTAAGCGATTAATCCATGATCCAGAACCGCCGGCGATCATACCGGATGCCCCCATTACAATCCAAAACCAGATCGCTGTTGTGTAAGATACTCCTTGTTCTACAGTCAAAAAGCTACGTGCAAAAGTCCAATACATAGCAGAACTACTTCCAATGAATAAAGAACCTACAAATAATGCTAGACTATGCGGCTGAAATATTTGTATTTTTTGCATAGGAGATGATGTAGAGTCAGTCTGTCTGCGGTTCGGTATATTTTTACTATTCCACCAAAGAGTCAAGATAGCAATAACAGCAAATAATCCATAACTCAAACGCCAATACTCGGTAAATAACAACGCAATAGGACCGGATAACACCATCCCAAAGCTTGTTCCACTATTGATCCATACATTGCCACGATCCCGATCTGCCACCGATAATTCAGTAGAAGCCGCATGACCTAGAGCAGGAGAGATCCAGCCTGTACTCCATCCAGCAAGAAATAGACTTATTGTTAATATCCATACATTGGGTGCTAATGCTACGCCAGCTATACCGACCGCTACACTTAGACCACTCAAGCGAATAATTTGATAATGTCCCCATTGCTGAATCGACCACGGAGCAGTCAACAGCGCTAGACAATAAGCAATATACATTACTGAACTGATTGAGCCTGCATCAGTTGCAGATAAAGAAAGGGAGTGCGAAATTTCAGGTAAAAACAATCCAAAGCTATATCGACCTAATGTGTAACAAACCGCAATCATCGCTATACCCGGCAAAATGATCTTGTTAGCATTCATCACGTAACACTCCTTTATGTATATAAAATATATAGAACGATCATTATACTTATAATGAAATAAAAAGTGAGTATCTTTATACTCACTGGTGTTTATGACTCGTGTTTATGATCAAATAAGTAGTCAAATAGACAGCATATAATGAGGCAGTGTCTGTTGATCATCATGTATAGGTTCTATTTAAGCTACACGTACAAATAGCTTTTCAGTCATATCAATAAATTGAGCACAGACAGTTGCTGTATCTTCCGTTTCAGCAAGTGCAGTAGAGCCTTCTAATAAAAGGGAAAATTGCAGAATCTGTTGATGTGTTAAAGAAGAATCCAGTTGCTTGATAAAGTTCATCACATTTTCTTTGTGACGGTTAACAGTCTGCACGACCGGATGAGCCGGATCACCTGCAAATTCTTCTTTAGCTCGTAAAAACATACAACCACGAGATTGAATATCCATCAATCGTTGGGCATGTCCTTTAGCTAGATTCAGCAAAATCGCTTCACGATCATCGGTGAGAAAGCGGTGCAGGTACTCCATATATTGTTGTTCACGTCGCTTTAACACTTCTACAATCAATTCATCTTTGGAAGCGAAATGATTGTATAACGTCATAATCGCAATATCTGCTTCTGTAATAATCTGCTTCAGACCAATCGCATGAAATCCATGTTCATAAAAAAGCTTTTCCGCTACCGTTAATAATGTTTCTCTTTTTTTGCTCACTTATATCCCTCCTTATATAGAACGATCATTATATTTATTGTGCAGGAATAATCAATTATTGTCAAATAACTAACATAAAGGTTAACAGATGGGTAGCAAAAGCGTATACTTTATAGCAATCTTACATATGTATGTATAAGTAGTAATCGTTCTATGTTTATTATCATTATTTGAGATCGACTGATTAAACGGTAAAGGAGAAATGGATATGATAAGCTTTGGAACGATGATTGCTTTTGCGGCGGTCGCTTTGGGGATGGTCTGTGCACCAGGTCCTAATATGATCTATCTTATCTCACGTTCGGTAACACAAGGAAGAGTAGCAGGAGTCATTTCATTATTCGGTGTAGTGCTTGCTTTTGTTGTCTATATTGTAGCCACTATGATGGGATTATCTGCGCTATTTCTAACGGTTCCCGTGCTCTATACGATGATTAAATGGGCAGGGGCTGTATATTTGCTCTGGTTAGCATGGAAAGCGATTCGCCCAGGAAGTGATCGCAATATATTAGAACCTCAAGCGTTAACAATTGAGTCTCCTAAAAAGCTATTTATGATGGGTTTTATGACCAATTTACTTAATCCCAAAGCAGCCGTATTATACGTCTCCTTATTACCACAATTTATCGATCCTACGCGTGGATCAGTATTGATGCAAAGTGCGACTCTGGGTCTGATTCAGATCAGTATTAGCTTTATTATCAATCTATTGATCGTACTTGTCGCAAGTCAGGTAGTATCGTGGTTTGGCAAACGCCCAATCTGGCTAAGAGTTCAGCGCTGGGTAATGGCAAGTGTACTGACAGCTCTAGCAGCAAGAATGGCATTAGATCGCAAGTAATATCAGCGATCTAATGCTATTTTTTATATTGTGTGTATGATATGAATGATCTTGGTATAGAAATACTTTTTATTGATTTATAGTACAGCTCTTCATTACGGCATCTATGAATATTCAAATATTTTGTCCCACGATTCTCTATTCTGTGTTAGCATAAAAATACTAAATAGATAAATAATAAACTATACGTTTGTAAACGCTACCATAAATGGTATTCTGTAAGATTCTTGTAGTCTTCAGTAGAGTTATATAGGGAGTGTCATAATGAAAGAACTATGTAGAATTTTGATCGTAGATGATGAAATTCTGGTAAGACAAGGCATCAAACACTATATGGTCTGGGAACAACATGGATTTCAGATCGTAGGGGAAGCTTCTAATGGAAAAGAAGCGCTTGAATTGGTGGATCAATTGCAACCTCATATTGTGATAACAGATATTGTGATGCCTATTATGGATGGGGAAGAATTTACGCGAATTGTGAAGCAACGGTACCCTCATATTGAAGTGATCGTACTGAGCAGTTATGGAGAATTTAGCTATGTACGATCTACTTTTCAAAGTGGGGTCGCTGATTATATTTTAAAACCGAAGTTGGAAACGCAAGAACTGTTGCAGGTATTACAAAAGACTGCACGCCGTATTCCATCTCTTCAATATAATGAACACAATGATCAAGAGTTATTATCAATTGACCATATTATTGAAAAAGTGATCTCTGGCTATGAAGTGAATTATGGACAAGAACTGATCAAGCAAGCTTTTCCGTATGATCATTATTGTCTGATCGGGGTTCAGCCTTCCGGTTATATCGCCAACAATCACACATCTGCTGCGGTACAAAGTCACTTATCTACTTTAGGCATGCGACTGGCAGAAGTGCTTGAATCGTTAGGGACATCGATTGTATTTCGACCTGCACCGGTTAGTGATTCCGGTCTAATTGTGTTTCTAGTTAACCTGGAAGCATCGCAATATGCTAGATTGGTAACTGTTATTCAGAAATTAGCAGATGATATCTATACCCAATCTCCGCAAATCGGCTGGGTAATGAGTGATCCGTTTGATGTATTTGAACAGATTGATCCAGTGTATCATCAACAGATTTTGAGATTGTTAGATTATCGCTTTTATTTCCCGGATCGCAGACTGATGTTAGAGTCGGAACTTCCGCCACCGGTTGCAGTACAAGGTGCATTTAATCTAAAGCAGTTTGCCGAAGAAATGAAACGAGAGCATTTTGAATTTGCTTTTCAAGAGTTGCGTCAGTATGTGACAGCAATGTCCGGTAATTATGTCTCGACTCCATTTGAGTTGAAGTCTTTTCTAGGTAATGTCGTATTCAATATTATTACATTGCTCGGCAATCTGGATTACGATATCGAACAACTGGATGCTGAGAAATATAATTATTTCAAACAGATCAATGAAGCGGTACACATTAATGAAGCAATCGATTTGCTAAATCGCTTTTTGCTAGTGGTGGATGAGCAGATTGCCGCACGCACACAGCCGAATAGTAACTCTAATATGAAAAAATTATTGGAGTATATCGATGATCATTTTGCAGAGTCGCTCAGTCTGACAGGCTTAGGGCAATATTTTCATTTTAACCCGTCGTATCTGTCTAGCTATTTCACTACGCATAATAAAGAAGGATTTAGCGAATATCTGAACAAAATTCGTGTTGAAAAAGCAGCCGCGATGTTAAAAGAAGACGAGTTCACGATTGCCGATATCAGTAGTAAAGTAGGCTATTCCGACCCTAGTTATTTTACCAAAGTATTCAAAAAACTAACCGGACTATCCCCAAGCCAATACCGCCGTAAACACTTGCGTTAAGCGCTTGGTACTATAAGCGCTAATAATTTCAATAAAAAATGATTTTTGCGAAGCAAAATATCTTACATCAAGCGCTTGGCACCATAAGCGCGACCAAGTCCAATAAGAGAATGATTTTTGCAAAGCAAAATATCTTACATCAAGCGCTTGGCATGATAAGCGCGACCAAGTTCAATAAGAGAATGATTTTTGCGAAGCAAAATATCTTACTATTTTATATGTATGAATGGGTTACAGAAAAGGGAATGAGTATGAAAAAAAGTATCGACAATTTCAAACAGCAAGGTCTGTTTTTTAAATTATTTATCGTGATGGTCGTGAGTATTATTGCTGTTTGTTTGTTGACTTCACTGGTAACGATTCGAATGTCAGAGCGGTTATTTGCCGAGACATTCAGTATTACCAATTCCAAAGTATTGAACCAGATCAAAACAAGCTTTGAGTCGTTTAACGATTCGATTGTAAATGCAGTCAGCCATGCGTCTCAGACAGCGACAGTCAAAAGCTTTCTCACCAGTGGAGAAGGGGATTCAGTCGCCACAGCCAGCTCTTATTTCAGTATGGGTCAACAGATGAAGCAGATAAAATCGAATGTAGATGCTTATGAAGTAGGGGTAACCGTTATCGGAGTGAATGGAAGAGGCTATTCTTCTGATTATGGATACTGGCCGATTCCGATGAATGCATTAACCAAAAGCCCGATTACCAAAAATACGATTGCTGAACCCAAACGATTGATGTATCAATATGATGAAGAATCGACAGATATCCATCAACCCCCAGAACATTATATTATTGCGTCCAAAGCATTGATGGAGCGTACCAGTAATTTTTTGTACGGAACGATTTATATAGCGATTCAAGAGCGAGAGTTCAAGCGATTTTATAGTAATTTTACTAGTACAGGTAATGATGTTCTTATCGTTAATGCAAGCGGTCGGATTGTATCAAGTAATCGAGATGATTTGATCGGTACATTTGCACCGGAATTGCTTAATTATGCGACTCAAATTAACAAAAAACATCTGGATTATATGGATGCAGATGTGATGGGCAAAGATCATATTATTTTATCGAACTATGTACCTGAATATGATTTTTATCTGGTCAATCTGGTTGATCGTGAATTTGCAGTTGGACAGATCATTAATGTGCGCTCTGTGGCGCTGATCTGTATTGCGATTGTCAGCGGAGCACTATTGATCGTATTTTTAATCTCGCGCCGATTGACGCAATCGTTAACCCGTCTGGTGAAGCAGATGTCTACAATTACCGAAAAGAATTTTGACAATTATATTCAAGTGAGTGGAAGTTATGAAGTTCAGGAACTGGGTCGTGCGTATAACTATATGCTTGATGAGCTGAACGATTATATCGAACGTTTACTTCAGACACAGAAAGATCAGCGGAATGCCGAATTGGCTGCACTACAACGACAGATCAATCCACATTTTCTATACAACACGCTGGCTTCGATCAAAATTCTGGTGCAAAAAGGCAACAAAGAAACAGCCGCTGAGACCATTAATGCTTTGATCTCGTTATTGCAAAATACGATCAGCAATGTGAGTGAAACGATTACTATTGAACAAGAACTCGGCAATATGAAAAATTATGTATTTATCAATCATGTGCGGTATGGACAACGTGTACAGGTAAATTATTTTGTGTCGCCCGATTGTCTCGAATACCATGTGCCCAAGTTGATTATTCAACCGTTTATCGAAAATGCGTTTTTCCATGCGTTTAATGAGAAACAAAATGGAATCATCTATATTATGGTCTCACAATCAGATGGCGTACTTACCTGCGAAGTGGTCGACAATGGAGACGGTATGGAAGGTCTTTCCGCAGAGAGCGAACACAATCCGCTCCCGAATCCGAAAAGCAAACGCCAACTATTTACAGGCATCGGCATCCAAAACGTCCACAACCGCATTACACTGCTGTATGGCGAAGAATACGGAGTCACAATCTCCAGTACCAAAGGCGAAGGCACCAAAGTAAAAATCACCATGCCTTTAATTCTGGAACAGCAGTAAAAAGTAAAAGAGCCGAAAACACTCACAACATCGTATCTGCTTACAGATCTATGAGCAATCTCTTACCATTTTGTTTGCTAGTCTATTCTTATTCATATCCCTTACTAAATAACAATAGAAAATACCAACCCAAAATAATTCCACACAAAAAAGGTAGACACTTCTAATCAAGTGCCTATCTTTTTTTGTGGTTGAAACCACTCCATAATCTTTCTATCCAAAAATATTCCTATTCAAATCATTCAATCTCATCCATCACATTCAAATCTAAACAAACCCGAACAAATTGAACTTTATAGTACAACACATAATGACGTACCCACCTAACTCCTACTCCCATCTTTCCTGCCCACCCCACCCAAACACCAGATTTGTGCACTCCCATAGTTAAGTACCCACCCAAAATCCTCCCAGCACAGAGCGAAGGGGAATCTATTCTTTCTGAAAGTCGCCTTTAAGACTCGGATATCGACCGCCTGCGGTCAATTCAAGATATCCGGTCTTACCAGCGACGCCAAGAAAGAATAGATCCCCAAAGCGGTCTACCTATGTCCAGTTCCACTTCCAACCCCAACAAATCCAATGTTTAATTTCTACCATTATCCAAATATATTACTAATGATAACGCTATCAAAAATTTGAAATATAACAAAATCACAAATCCTTACAAAGATAGTCATACCGTATTCAAATTAAGAGGTGTTAAGATAAATATACCAAATGGTAAACGCTTTCAAAAAAAGAACAGGGGTTGAACACAAAATGAAAAAAATGATGTTTCTTTTACTAGCAACCGTTTTCATGTTATCTGCATGTTCCAGTAATTCGGGTAGCGGTGCAAGTTCTGATCCAGCTAAAAAAGAAATTACAGTATGGGCATGGGACCCTAACTTTAATATCGCAGCATTGAATTTAGCTAAAGAAAGATATATGGCAAAACACCCTGACGTAAAAATCAACATTGTTGAAAACGCTCAAGCGGATATCGTACAAAAATTAAACACAGGTTTGAACTCCGGTACAACAAAAGGTCTTCCAAACATTGTGTTGATCGAAGATTATCGTTCACAAAACTTCTTGCAAGCGTATCCAGATGCTTTCCGCGATATGTCTGATTCCATCAAAGGCACAGACTTCGCAGACTACAAAGCAGGCCCTACAAGCTACAACGGTAAACAATATGGAGTTCCATTTGATTCCGGTGTAACAGGTATGTACGTAAGAACAGATTACCTTAAAGAAGCAGGTTACACACCTGAAGATATGCAAGATATCGATTGGGATAAATTTATCGAAATCGGTAAAGCAGTTAAAGCTAAAACTGGTAAAGATATGCTAACTCAAGATCCGAATGATTTGGGATTGATTCGTGCAATGATCCAATCTGCTGGTTCTTGGTATCTGAAAGAAGACGGTAAAACTCCTAACATTGCAGGAAACGCAGCTTTGAAAGAAGCGATGGAAAACTACAAAGCAATGTTTGATGCAAATATCGTAAAAACAAACTCTGACTGGAGTCAATTCTTGGCTGCATTCAACAGTGGTGCTGTAGCATCTGTTCCTACAGGTAACTGGATTACACCTTCTATCAAAGCAGAAGCTTCACAATCTGGTAAATGGGCTGTTGTTCCATTCCCTAAATTGAAAGATACACCAAACTCTGTTCACGCATCTAACATCGGTGGTAGCTCATGGTATGTGATGAACGTTGATGGTCAAGATACAGCAGCAGACTTTATGAAAGAAACATTCGGTTCTGATAAAGAATTGTATCAAGATATGTTAAACAAAATTGGTATTATCGGTACGTTGAAATCTGCTTCTTCAGGTTCAGCTTATGACAAAGCAGATGAATTCTTTGGCGGACAAAAAATCTATGCTGACTTTGCAAAATGGACAACAGAAGTTCCTAACGTAAACTACGGTCTACACACGTATGCTATCGAAGATATCATGACAGTAGAAGTACAAAATTACCTTGCTGGTAAAGACATCGACTCCGTATTGAACGATGTTCAAGCTCAAGCAGAAGCTCAATTGAAATAAAATAGCATACTGTACCCGATCTGCTCAGGCAGTGGATAGAGAAAGCTTGCTGGGCGTAAGGCGATAGACACAGCAATGAAACCTTGGGCTTCGCCGTTCAAGGTTTTATTGCCGTATCTAAGCTATAAATAAAAAAAATAACCCACAAGCGATATAAAGGAGATGA
Organism: Paenibacillus kyungheensis; assembly: GCF_028606985.1. NCBI lineage: Bacteria > Bacillati > Bacillota > Bacilli > Caryophanales > Paenibacillaceae > Paenibacillus > Paenibacillus kyungheensis. The sequence continues at coordinate 231,636 of NZ_CP117416.1, forward strand.
AAGAAATGAAAGCAGCTCAACCTCAATCCAAGTTCGGCCCTCGTTTCAAAGCTGGCTTAACCGGATGGTTATTTATTGCAATCGCGGTTCTAATGATATGTGCGTTTTACTTTTATCCAATGATTCAAGCACTTATTCTTTCGTTCCAAACGGGAACAGGCTCTAATCTGAAATTTAACGGTATTGATAACTATGCTCGTTTATTTACAGATGATATGTTCTTGACTGCAGTAAAAAATACCTTTATTTATTTGATTTTCCAAGTGCCTTTAATGGTTGTGCTTGCTTTGTTTATCTCTGTATTACTGAACAACCCTCGTTTAAGATTTAAAGGATTTTTCCGTACAGCTATTTTCTTACCTTGTATTACATCGCTTGTTGCTTATTCCGTTGTATTTAAATATCTATTTTCTTCCGATGGCTTGGTCAATGCGTTGTTACTGAAATTGCATTTGATTGGTGCTCCGATTGAATGGATTGCTGATCCGTTCTGGGCAAAAGTAACAATTATTATCGCGATCACATGGCGCTGGACAGGGTATAACATGATTTTCTATCTATCTGGATTACAAAATATCGACAACTCTATTTATGAAGCAGCACGTATTGATGGTGCTTCCGCAATTCGTCAATTTTTCAGCATTACGATTCCTATGCTAAAACCTATTATTTTGTTCACATCGATCACATCGACAATTGGTACGCTGCAATTATTTGATGAAGTCGTCAATATTACCAAAGGTGGACCAGGTAATGCGACCACATCGATTTCGCAGTATATCTACAATCTGTCGTTCAAATATTCAGCAGACTTTGGTTATGCAGCAACTGTATCGTATTCTATCGTAATTATGATCATCATCTTAGCATTTATTCAATTCAGAGTGGCAGGTGATCGCAATGAATAAATCGAAAACGTTTTTCACTTATATTTTCTTGAGTATCGCCGCATTCATCTCTATTTTTCCATTTTTCTGGATGATCGTCAGCTCAACGAACCTTTCGGTAGACGTCACCAAAGGTAAATTGTTACCGGGTTCACATTTAATCGAAAACTTCCAAAAATTAACGAGTTCTGTAGATATTATGGGTGCTCTCGGAAACTCTGCTAAAATCTCGATCAGTACTACGATTCTAGCATTGTTAATCGCTTCTCTTGCAGGATATGGATTTGAAGTATACCGCAGTAAAGCGAAAGACATCGTATTTAACATTTTACTATTATCGATGATGATTCCTTTTGCAGCGATGATGGTTCCGTTATATCGGATGTTCGGTAAAATCAGTAATGTTGTACCAACGATCGGTATCGACACATTAGCATCAGTGGTTATTCCGACCGTAACAACAGCGTTTTTGATCTTCTTTTTCCGTCAAAGTACCAAGATGTTCCCGAAAGACTTGCTTGAAGCAGGTCGTATGGATGGTCTTACCGAGTTGGGATTATTCTTCCGTGTGTACATGCCAACGATGAAAACGAGTTATGCTGCTGCGGCGATTATTACGTTTATGTCGAGCTGGAATAACTACCTATGGCCTTTGGTTGTTTTACAATCGCCAGAAAATCAAACGATTCCGTTGTTAATTTCTAACTTGGGATCAAGTTATGCGCCAGATTATGGTGTGATCATGATCGCTATCGTATTCTCTACATTACCTACTGCAATTGTCTTCTTCGTAATGCAAAAACACTTCGTAGCAGGAATGGTTGGATCGGTAAAATAAATCTCCCAGTTGTGGAGATGGACTGTGGCTGTTGATGGGGACCGCTTCGTCTAAGGAATTGTCCTTGCCGCCGCTGGTAAAGATAAATGCTTTGAATGACTGCCAGGCAGTCGCATTTATCTTTAAAGGCGACGTTCAGGACAATTTCCTTAGACTCCGCTCCGCCGCATCACAGCCACTTTGCCACGTCCACAAGAAAGAGATTTCATTTTACTTCGAGTAGGTAGTAGGGGAGATTTAGAGAGTTAGGGATATAGGGATTAAGGATTGGGGAATTTTAAATTGGAATTTAGGATTTAGGATTAAAAGAATAAAAGAATAAAATAGTAAAAGATTTAAGGATGCAAGGGTTAAAAAGATTTTATGGTTTTGACTTGTTTGATGCTTTACGTTTATTTGATTTTGAGAGTAACGTGAAATGAATTAGTTTAAGATCAGCGGCATCATTATATCGATGCTAAAGCGAATAGCAATGCTAGAGCGAGACTAACATCATTATTTTATGCAATGAAAAAACCATATAGCCAAAGCGCATATGAGCTAAAAACTCCAAAGTGGTCATTTACTCTAAAGTAAGGATCTAAGGTTGAGGTTTTGGTTCTACTATGGAGACGCATTCAAATGGAGTAGCAGTTACATCTAGCGGAGGGGAATCGTTATTCTGAAAGGAGCCTTTAAAATTCGGATATCGACCACTTAGTGGTCTAATCAAGATATCCCAGTTTTACCAGCGGCGGCAAGAATAACGATTCCCCGGAGCGCTAGTCACTCTAAAACAAAGAAAAGTCGGGGGTATGGACATGAATCAACAAAAGCCTAGTTTGGACTGGTTAACCGATGTCAGTGTATTTGCTGTGAATCGCTTGAAAGCGTACTCAGATCATAAATATTATGAAACGTTAGAAGAAGCACAGACACGTGGCGATATGAAGCTTCGTTCTTCACTTAATGGTAATTGGAAATTCAACTATGCTACCAATCCAAGCACGCGTCCGCAAGGATTTCAAGAAACAGACTTTGCTTGCGACGGTTGGGGAGATATTACCGTTCCGGGTCATATTCAACTACAAGGTTATGGACAAATGCAATATGTGAATACAATGTATCCATGGGATGGACATGAAGATTTGCGTCCATTGTTCACATCAGAGACAGCTACAGTAGAAAATAGTCTGTCTACTCAATCGAATCCGGTCGGCAGTTATGTGAAGTACTTTACAGTGCCTCAACATTTACTAGAGCGTCCATCTGGAGATCAATCGCCTATCTATATTTCGTTTCAAGGGGTAGAGTCTGCTTTTTACGTTTGGCTTAATGGACAATTTGTCGGATATAGCGAAGATAGCTTCACACCGGCTGATTTTGATCTGACACCTTATCTTCAAGCAGGCGAAAATAAATTAGCAGTTGAAGTGTACCAACGCAGTACAGGTTCATGGTTAGAAGATCAAGATTTCTGGCGTTTCTCCGGTATTTTCCGTGATGTGTATTTGTATACTGTACCGTCTGTGCATGTTCGCGATCTTCATGTAAATGCTGGATTGGATGATGCTTATACGCAAGGTCAGTTGTCGGTACAATTAACATTAGAGCAAGCGATCTCGGCAAAAGCAATGATCGAAGTACAAGATGCGACAGGGGCTAATGTAAGTTCGCTTGAAGCTACATTTGTCGATGGAAAAGCAGAGCTTACTACCATTATTGATCATGTACATACATGGAGCGCAGAGCATCCGTATCTGTATACATTGTTGATTTCTATTTATGACGAATCCGGTCGTTTGGTAGAAGTGATTCCACAGAAATCAGGATTCCGCCGTTTTGAAATGATCAACAAAGTGATGTGCTTAAATGGTAAACGAATTGTGTTCAAAGGTGTCAACCGTCATGAGTTTAATGCTCGTACAGGACGCGCGATTACAGCAGAAGATATGCTATGGGATGTTCGCACAATTAAGCAAAACAATATGAATGCTGTAAGGACATCGCATTATCCGAACCAGACGCTCTGGTATGAGCTATGTGATGAGTATGGTCTGTATGTGATTGATGAGATGAACTTAGAAAGTCATGGTTCATGGCAGAAGATGGGCGCTGTTGAGCCATCCTGGAACGTTCCAGGTAATTTGCGAGAGTGGCAAGATATCGTTATGGATCGTGCGATCTCTATGGTAGAACGTGACAAAAACCATCCATCGATTCTGATCTGGTCTTGTGGTAATGAAGCATATGCAGGTGAAGTGATTCTGAATGTATCCAACTACTTCCGTACGACTGATCCTACACGTTTGGTTCATTATGAAGGTGTATTCCACAATCGTGATTATGATGCAACAAGTGATATGGAAAGCCGGATGTATGCCAAAGTGGCTGATGTGGAAGAGTATCTGAATAATGATCCGCAAAAACCATATATCAGTTGTGAATATATGCATGCAATGGGTAACTCGGTTGGAGGTATGTCTAAATATACGGATTTGGAACAGAAGTATGAGATGTATCAAGGTGGATTCATCTGGGATTATATCGATCAAGCAGTCATGAAAGAAGATCGTTATGGTAAAGAATATTTAGCATTTGGTGGCGATTATGATGATCGTGCTACCGATTATAATTTCTGTACAGATGGTATCGTATATGCCGATCGTAAAGTTTCTCCTAAAATGCAAGAAGTGAAATTTTTATACCAAAATATCAAACTTCTTCCTGATGTAAGTGCGATTACGATTGTAAATGAAAATGTATTTGTCGGCACTGATGCGTACAATCTCGTCTATAGCCTTCACCATGAAGGTGTAGAAGTATATACGAATACGATGCCTGTTCAAGTCAATGCACAATCACAAGCACGTATTGAATGGGTATTGCCAGATATGCATACTCAAGCAGGTGAGTATGTAATTCATGCGTCGCTTGTACTGAAAGAAGCAGAACTATGGGCAGAAGCTGGTTATGAAGTCGCATTTGGACAACATATTTTCCACGTGGAACAAAAAGAAGAATTTGCACTTCCTATAGGTACATTACGTGTAGCGCATGGTGATGTGAATATCGGTGTACATGGTACAGGATTTAGCGTGATGTTCTCTAAAGGAGCAGGTAGCTTAACTTCTCTACGTTATGGACAACGTGAAATGATCTCTATGCCACCCGCACCATTGTTCTGGCGTGCAACAACAGATAATGATAAAGGAACAGCTAGAGGATTCCATGCAGGGAACTGGTTTGCAGCTAGTCTAGCTCGTCAATGTGTAGGTATTGATGTGAATGAGCAAGCAGACCATGTAACGGTTACATTCCATTATGGATTCAGTATTCATGCTGATCTGAAAGTAACAACAACCTATACTGTGTATGGAGACGGAAGTGTGAAAGTACAGTCTACTTACAACGGTGCGACAGGACTTGCGAATCTACCGATCTTCGCTTTATCGTTCAAAGTACCGGCAGATTATGATCAATTGGACTGGTATGCGATGGGACCTGATGAGAACTATAGTGACCGCGCATTTGGTGCTCGTTTAACACATTTCCAGAATCAAGCATCTGATAATGTATCCGGTTATGTTGTACCGCAAGAATCCGGTAACCGCACAGGTGTACGTCGTGTGGATATTACCGATCAACGTAAACAAGGGATTCGGATTACAGCACCGTCGACAGCACCGGTAGAATGTAATATTTCGCCGTATACTGCTTTTGAATTAGAAAGTGCTTATCATCAATATGAATTGCCAAATGTGTACTATACGGTAGTTACTGTAGCTGGCAAGCAAATGGGTGTAGGTGGGGATGATAGCTGGGGTGCTCCTGTATTAGATGAGTATCAGATTCCTGCGGATCAACCGTTAGCATTCGAATTTACGATTCACCCGCTAGTCTAAATTAGATACAACCTAAAGGCTTTCCTTTCCGAACAATTATGTTCTGGATTAGGGAAGTCTTTTTTGATGAAAATTAACGCTAAAGAGCATTATCATTTACGAATTATTCACTCAAGATGTATTTTTTAAATAATTTGAGCAAAAAAGGTGCAATTCATATCATGGCAATAATGAAATGGGTTTCTTCTTAATCAGCTGCTTACTCCTTTGTCTATCTAGAGATATACTTCAACACTAACCTTGCGGTAGATTTTATTTGTTGGTCATCCTGTTAAGATTTAATTACAAGATGAAGTAGAGAACGAACGAGGGTAGTAGCATATTTTAACATTATATAATCAAAGGAGTGTTCATCATGCTTAATATGTCAACGCGTAGTTATATCATATTTACACTGGTTATTAACGGTCTTATTCCGTGGGGAGTCTATGTATGGCTGTCACTGTATGTAGGAGGACTAACTGCATTATCGATTGCGACGTTAATTCCTTTGGTTGATAATGTATTTCATTTTGCCAGACATCGGAAGATTGATGTATTCGGAGGTTTGATGTTACTAACTTTTGTGCTCTCATTGGTGATGGTATTGCTAGGAGGTAGTGAAAAGCTTCTTCTTTTGCGAGAATCAATGATTACAGGTGTAGTTGGTATCTTATTTTTGGGTTCATTATGGGTGGGCAAGCCACTTATTTATTATATAGCTAGTCGCTTTAGTACCATTTCAGATTTTGAGCAAAAATGGCAATATGCTTATTTCCGCAAAGTCATGCGTAATATGACACTGATCTGGGGCGTGCTACTTGTGCTAGAAGCTGGTACTAAAATAGTGATGGTCTACGAACTTAGTGTTATTCAGGTGCTTGCATTATCGAGTATCGTATCTTATAGCTTTATCGGTGCAGCTATTGGTGCGACTATCCTTTATCGCCGTAAAGCAGCAGTTAACATGAAGCAGCAACAATCTATTTCTTAGATCATTTCTGGATAGAAGCCTGTAAGATAGGGCTTCTTTTTTATGTGTATTTCCTCTATGATATTCACATTGTATATACAACAAGAATGAGATTAAAGTATCTATACTAAAGGAGAAATTCAATGACCGATCAGATCATCACCGTACAACAAGTATTAATAGCAGATACTCCCAAAAGCTTTATTACTCGAGAATTACCTTCGATTGCGGTAGAGCTAGCAGGTATTCCTGGCGATCGTCATTATGGATTATTACGCCCTGCTGATTCGAGACAGAAAATATATAAAAAAGGCACTCTGATTGCTAATCGCAGACAGATTAGTATTGTGTCTTATGAAGATTGTGAGCAGATTGCATTACGTATGAAATTGCCTGAAGTAAGACCTGAATGGCTAGGGGCTAATCTTATGATACGTGGATTCGATCAACTTACATATTTGCCAGCAGGAGCGAGATTGATTTTTCCTGATGGAACCGGTCTGATCTGTGAAGGGGAGAATCTGCCTTGTATTTTTCCAGGGAAAGTGATTGAAGAAGTATATGATATTCCCAAATTACGTTCCAAATTTGTACCGGCTGCCCGTAAATCAAGAGGTATTGTTTGTTCCGTAGAACGGGAAGGTACGATTTATCAAGGCGATACCGTACAGATTATCACAGCTCATTTATCCTAAGTAATACATTTGTAGACAGGAGGATTCTAACGTGAGTACCGAACTTCATTTGCCAACGATCGAATTATGGTGTGGAAAGACTGCTTTTGCGAAAGGGAAATCGTATTACCGTAATGGTAAAGTATCCTTCATTCAATATGATCAGCAATCTTCGATGTATCAAGCGATTGTGAATATTAGAGCTAAGCTGACTGAACAGGTTTCTATAAATGTGGATGAAGAAGGGGAAGTGTATGCTCAGTGTAGTTGCCCTTCGCTATCCTCTTATGATCATTATTGTCAGCATATTGCGGCGGTCTTAATTCATATCTATTATGCACAACAGCAAGGGATTGTACCTATTCTGGTAGAGTCCTCTGCGAAGCCTGAACGGTCTTTGGCTGAAGAAGAGCAAAAGGTAGATACTTCGCAAGAAGATAATCGTCAGATACAACAACAGCACAACGATGCACTACAATTAACCCGGCATATGCTTTCTTTATTTGCCGATCAAAAGCAACGTCCTAGTGGCAGTCGAACGTATTTCGAGACTCGAACAACTCTTCAAGTAGAATGGATCTGCAAGCCTATTGCTTACGGTAATCGGCAATACCGAATAGGCATCGAAATGAAAGTTGGACCCAAACGTGTCTATATTGTACAGCAGTTGATCGAATTTCTAGAGCATGTGAAGCGGCGGGAAAGTTATTATTTTTCCAAATCGTTCACATATGATCCTGAACTACATAGCTTTGCTCGTACAGATGATCGTCTTATTCAGCATATGCTCGATATTATTCAAGAAGAACAACAATACGGAAGCTGGGAAGCGCAAGGTGCGATTGCTGGATACCATCAACAGCATCAGCGGTTAGTATTAATTCCAGCTTCACACTGGAAAGAAATGCTTGAGCAATTGTCTCATGCATCATCCACTGCTTTGGAATATAACGGTCAGCAATGGGGTACAGTGATGCCAAGTCAGGAATCGTTGCCGATTCAATTTCAACTGGATCGTTATGAACCAGAATCCAATAAGGGTAGCAGAGATACAACATCTCTTAGCGCCCCACCCCGATATGAATTGCATGTAGAAGGGCTAGAGCACCTTATTGTACTGGAATGGTATGAAACGGTTATTTCTTATGGTCAATTGATTCATGTACCTGAGAACGAGTGTCAGCGTCTGAGTGAGCTTCAATCGATGTTGCAAGCGTCAGAGCAATATCGCACTCATCAGACGATGACTATTCCAGAAGAGCAATTAGAGCCTTTTATCGAGCAAGTGATTCCAGGATTGATGACATTAGGTCAGGTTCATATGACTCGCGCTGTTTCTGAATATATTGTACGTACTCCGCTCCAAGCACGATTGTATCTGGATCGTGTGCGAGATCGGCTATTAGCAGGGTTAGAATTTCAATACGGGCAGGTCACTATCAATCCGTTAGATCTACAAGTGCCTTCATTACCAGAAGGGCAGATTTTATTAAGAGATGGTAAGCAAGAAGAAGAGATTATGATGTTGTTGGACGAAGGTTCTTTTGTACAGACCGAAGGCGGTTATTTTTTGACAGATGAAGATGCTGAATATGAATTTTTGTATCATATTTTGCCTCGTCTGGAACAATGGGTCGAAGTGTATGCGACTTCAGCAGTTAAGGCCAGAGTATATAATCCTTTATCTGCACCCAAATTAAAAGTGAATACAGACCCGCGTCATGATTGGTTGGAATTGACTTTGGAGTTGGATGGTATAGCAGAGTCTCAGATTATAGAAGTGCTCAATTCGCTACGTGAACAACGGCGCTACCATCGTCTACCTAATGGAGCGTTATTACCTTTAGAACAACAAGAATTCCGCAAAATTATCGCTTTTATTCAGCAAACGGGTATGACGAAGTTTATGCCATTGGATCATGATCTGCTGGATCATACAACCAATGAAGAGCAGACCGGACAGTTGGTGATGCGGATGCCGCTCATTCAAGGACTCGCAGGGCTAGATCAAGAGTCAACGAACGAAAGTGTCCAGTTCGGCAAGTCGCTGCGTTTGTTGTTAGACAATATGCGTAACCCTGATCTACGTGAAGAGCATGTACCTGCACATTTAGCGCCTATTTTGCGGGATTATCAGCAGTATGGTTATCAATGGATGAGAACACTGGCTCATTATGGCTTCGGTGGTATTCTGGCAGACGATATGGGGCTTGGCAAAACGCTACAAAGTATTACTTTTCTAGCTTCTATGTTGTCTGATATCCGGCGTAGTGGTCAGCCTGCATTGATCGTAACGCCAGCTTCACTGATGTATAACTGGCAACATGAGATTCGGCGCTTTGCTCCTGAGATTCATATTTGTCTGATTGATGGAAGCAAAACGGAGCGTAATCGGCGCTGGTATCAATCGTTGCCACAGCAGTCGTCAGAACCCGAGGGGAGTGATCGACCTGCGGTGGATGTCATTATCACTTCCTATCCATTATTGCGTCGCGATCTAGAGCAAGTGTATCGATCTTCTTTTCACACGTTGATCTTAGATGAAGCACAGACATTCAAAAATGATCTTACTCAAGTTGCAAAAGCGGTCAAACAGATCAAAGCGCAGTATCGTTTTGCATTAACAGGTACACCGATAGAAAATTCGATCTATGAATTATGGGCAATTATGCATGTGGTATTTCCGCAACTATTAGGCGATAAAAAGTCATTTGCTGATCTGTCTAACGAAACGGTTGCTAAGCGGATTCGTCCATTTGTACTGAGACGATTGAAAAAAGATGTACTCAAAGAATTGCCTGACAAACAAGAACATATCCTGATCTCTGAATTATTGCCAGAGCAGAAAAAACTGTATGCTGCTTATCTAGCCAGACTACAACAAGATGCTTTGAAGCATTTGAATGACAAGGCTGTACCGCAAAATAAAATCAAAATTCTAGCAGGACTTACGCGTCTACGCCAATTGTGCTGTCATCCTGCTTTATTTGTACAGCAGTATGAAGGTGGATCAGCCAAGCTAGAACAGCTGTTAGAAATTGTGGAAGAAAGTCTGGATGCAGGCAAGCGATTGTTGATCTTTTCTCAATTTACCGAGATGTTGGGAATTATCGGACAGGAGCTCCAACAAGCGCAAGTTCCTTACTTTAATCTAGATGGAAGTACCCCTGTAGCGGAACGAGTAGAGTTATGTAATCGATACAATCAAGGAGAGCGTGATATCTTTTTAATTTCGCTCAAAGCAGGCGGAACAGGGCTTAATCTGACCGGAGCGGATACGGTAATATTATATGATCTATGGTGGAATCCAGCAGTAGAAGAACAAGCGGCTGATCGTGCTCACCGCATCGGACAGCAAAATACGGTGCAAGTGATTCGCTTGATTGCGCAAGGTACTGTAGAAGATAAAATGTTCGAATTGCAACAGACCAAAAAGCATTTGATTGATGAAGTGATTCAAGCAGGCACCGAACAACCTGCGTTAACAGCGTTAACCGAAGAAGAGATTCGCCAGATCTTAATGATCTGACGAATCTCTTTGTATAGTTAAGCCTGTATAACTTTAGTTATAAGCGTAGATTACGTGTGCATATGTGTGTTTAGACCTTCTACACCTGCAATAACGATAGAATGGTGAGCAAGTAGATCTAGATCATAAGGTGAATCTAATCGTTCACCAGCTTCATTATATAGAATCCGAATAATAGGACGTTGAGTAATCGATTTGTGAATATGCACAACAACACCTTTGAGACCATTGCTCAAAATGACAGTTAGACCGATCGGATAGATAGCGACCCGACTTTTGAAAACTTCCATCATATATTTATCATACATCGTGCCATATCCTGCATATAAGACTTCGAGCGCTTGATGAGGCAAAAGGGCAGAGCGGTACACACGACTTGTGGTCAATGCATCGTATGAATCAGCAATCGCGATCCATTTCGCATATTCATGGATATCCGGTTCGGTAATACCACGCGGGTAGCCACTTCCGTTCAATCGTTCATGATGCTGATAAGCGCAGTGGGCAGCCAGTAGCGGAATGCCTGGCTCGTCTTTTAACATTTTGTACCCGTATTCGGTGTGTAGCTTAATTTCTTCGTATTCCATATCGGTTAATCGCTCTGGCTTGGACAATATCGAATTAGGGATTTTGATTTTGCCAATATCGTGTAACAAAGAACCAATTCCAAGCACATGCAGTTCTTCTGTAGAATATCCATGTACTTTGCCAAGTAAAAGGGTATAAATGCATACATTTAAAGAATGATGGTATAGATATTGATCTTTGGCATTGATATTCAATAACATAATCATTACTTCAGGATCTGAGCTGATATCATTTAGAATCGAATCCACTACTCCTGAGAAGGAACGTCCAATTAAAGGGTAATTCTTTTTTTGGGCTTGAGGATCGATCAGACTGCGGAACCCGGTCTTTATTTCTTGTAACGCTTTATGACGAGTCTCAGAAGTAATAATATCTTTGACTACGATATCTTCAGTATCTGCATCTTGAATGTACACATAATCGAGACCATGATTATGTAATTTACGAATAATACCGCTTGTTAATTCGGAGTCTATAGCGAGGAGTACGACTCCTTCATCATTGTGTATTTTTTTGGCTAATCGCATTCCCGGCTGTAGGGAGGTAACAGGTATCAACCTCAATAGTAGTCACTTCCATCTATTATAGTTTAAGGTAACAATTCCACTTAGACTGTTAAGTATTGGCGTATAAGAACACCTTATTGAATAGTTCGACAATCATTATAAACATGGTAAAAAAACCTTCGAACCAGCCGGATAGATAAAGTTCGCTTCTGTTATTTCGGTTCGTGTCTATATTGTATAGGTAGGATTTCAATAAGTGATACGTAATCTTCAATTACTGGTAAAAGAAAATCACATCGGATTCCGTGCAAAATGGGTATATTCATTATATCGACACTTCATACTTATTTAATAAATTCTGAGAGCAAATTTGTGGGAAATCTTAAAAAAAACGTCTTACATTTGAAATAAAGACCTTTCACTAAGCTAGATGAATTATATAGGGATTTTTCAAAATGAACCAGAGAGATTATGGAAATCAATAACACAATTTTAGGAGGGTTTGATATGGAATTAGGATTGCAGGATAAATCTGTATTTGTGGCTGCTGCTAGTAAAGGATTGGGAAGAGCGAGTGCGCTTGAATTTGCAAGAGAAGGTGCCCGCGTAACGATTGCTAGTCGGAATATCGAACAGCTTCAAGAAGCTCAACAAGAGATTGCTTCGGCAACCGGGGTAACAGTAGACATTGTACAAATGGATGTGAATGATGCTACACAGATCCAATCGGCTATAGCACAAGTAATCGAACGCACAAGTCGGTTAGACGTATTGGTCACCAACGCTGGCGGGCCTCCAGGAGGAACATTTACAGATATGGAAGACGAGCACTGGCAACAAGCATTTGAACAAAATCTACTCAGTACGATTCGTCTGATTCGTGCGGCTTTACCAGCTCTACAATCTGATGGTGGTGGACGGATAGTCAATATTGCTTCCTCTTCTGTCAAACAGCCTATCGATGGATTGATTTTATCAAATGTTTTTCGTGCGGGTATTCAGGCACTAACCAAGACATTATCTTCGGAATACGGGCACAAAGGAATATTGATCAATACCGTAGCACCCGGACGGATTGCGACTGATCGAATCTTAGAATTAGACAGTAAGCGTGCAGCAGATCAGCAGATATCTGTAGAACAATTGCAAGCACAAGCTACTGCACAGATTCCACTTGGACGGATGGGAACGCCGGAAGAATTTGCACGTATGGTTGTATTTTACGGTTCGTTTGCCAATACGTATGTAACCGGACAGTCTCTGATCGTCGATGGAGGAACGATCCGGGCATTATAAGATTACATTTCATCCACATGTTCAGATTCCACGTATTCATACCGATAGATAGAGAGATCGATAATAGCCTGGATACCGAATTCTACACCTTCTTCTTCAAGTAGCATTTGTTGAAGAAAACGAGATTCATCGTCTGCTATAGCGATCTCTCCTTTACTATTGACCACTCTATGCCACGGAAGATCATACTTCTTACTCATCGAATGTAACACACGCACGACCTGTCTCGCAGCACGCGGACTTCCTGCTTCTGCGGCGATCTGTCCATAAGTCATTACTTTTCCGTACGGAATAGCTTGAATAATTCGAATAACATGTTTAGTAAATGGTTGCATTATACCTCTCCTATCTTTTTCTGTTAGCACCATAGACATAAAAAGCAAAAATCAGTTTTATAGGACTACATATTATAAAAAGTCGATTTTTTTGTTAATTTAATGTCGAAAAATGTAATAAATAAGCTTTTTTTATAATAAAAAGATTGATTTTAAGATATGTTGGGTATAAAGTCTTATACAAAAAGAAGGTCAAATGTACGAAATAAAGGTAACAGCATATGAGAGACAGCGTTTATTAAGCACGTTATTTTTGAATACACAATTTGCATTATTGAAGGAGACAACAAAATGTCTATATTTTCCCCTAGAAAAACAAGCCTTTCGTTACAATCAGTTATTGAAGCCAGTCAAAACGTTATCACCCAAATTCAACAACAAAAAGAGTTACCTCAATTAAATGTTAAAGATGCTTCCCCAGAAGTACAAGAATTAGTCAAACATATGAATAATGCCTTTGCATTATTGTACGATCAAAAGCAAGATATTTCACTACGTTTGGATCTAGTCACTGAAGCGATTCAAGTTGGATTATGGGATATGAATGTAGTTGCTGGTGATCCGGTGAATCCGAATAATAAATTTACCTGGACTGATGAGTTCCGTCATATGATCGGTTATCGTGACGAAAGTGATTTTCCGAATGTGTTAGATAGCTGGGCTTCTCTACTTCATCCCGATGAGCAACAATTTGTATTAGATGCTTTTGCCACGCATTTACTAGATCACTCCGGTCGTACTCCTTATGATATCGAATATCGCCTCAAATTAAAAAATGGACAATATCGTTGGTTCAAAGCTACAGGTACAACGATTCGTGATCGTCAAGGTGTGCCTTTACGTGTAGCAGGAGCACTATTTGATATTCATGACAAAAAGTTAAAAGAACAAGAGTTGCAAGCACTTGTTACGCGTTATGATCTGATCAACAAAGCATTGATCGAAGCACCATGGGATATGGAAGTCATTGCAGGCGATCCAGTTAACCCTAATAATGCCTTCTGGTGGTCACCACAATTTCGTTCAACACTGGGCTTCCAAGATGAGAAAGACTTCCCTAACGTATTAAGCAGTTGGAGCGATCGTCTACATCCAGAAGATAAAGAATATTCCTTGAATGCTTTTGCTGCTCACTTGAACGATCATACCGGACAGACTCCGTTCGCTATCGATTACCGTCTACAATTGAAAAATGGAGAATACCGCTGGTATCATGCAGGTGGAGCTACAGTTCGAGATAGCAAAGGATTACCGGTACGTGTAGCTGGAACGATTCGTGATATTACATTTGAAAAAAATAAAGATGTTGTTGTAGAAGGCATGAATAGCCGTATGCAACAATTGTCTCAGTCGATCAGTGAAATGACAACCGCTATGGCATCGGTATCTGAACAAGCACAAGAAGTCGCTTCGGCTCAAGAGAAATCAACAGAAGCGGCAAATGAAGCGAAAAACAGTGCAGATGAAACCAAAAACATTTCTACCTTTATTCGTGAAATTGCTAACCAAACGAATCTACTAGGATTGAATGCAGCAATCGAAGCCGCACGCGCAGGCGAATTGGGTATGGGATTTGCAGTAGTTGCCGATGAAGTCCGTAAGTTAGCTGTAAACAGTGCTTCTGCAACGGAGAATATCGAAACCAGTCTAAGCGATATGAAAGAGCTAATCGAACAGATTCTAGAGCATATCGGCAATATGACAACGATGACCCAGACTCAAGCAGCATTAACACAACAGGTGAATGCTTCGATGGACGAGATTAATCATATGGCAGAGTCGCTTGTTGATTTTGCGAAACAAATTTAATAGTAGACTAAAAGTTTTGGAATACAGTCTATATAAAATGAACTACGAAAAAGAGCGCTCTATAGAGTGCTCTTTTTTTATTTCTATATATGCTTATATTAGTCGATCATAATAATCTTCCATTGATCTTGTGGATCTTTTTCAAAATAGAATGTATATACTGCTTCCTTTTCTGCTGTATCTCCTGCAACGGTTAGTTGACCGTGTACAGGGACAAGGACACGTTTTCCTTCTTTCAATGCCGTATCAATATGTGTGAATGTCATTGTATTGTCGAGCAGATAGTCATGAGCGGTACCCATACCTGTATCTATAGATTGATGAAATTGTTCTATATCTTTAGATACTATCGCATCAATTGCTTTTTTTAACTTGTTGCTCATTGGATCATCTATTAGTGGATCGTTCACTTTATCCCAATTAATTTCATCGCTACTTGATGCTTTTGACTGCTTTGTTGCATCATTACTATTGTCAGAAGTCGCTGGTGCAGTTTCACTGGTCGCTTTTGGCATTGAAGATGGTTGTGATACTAATGGTTCGTTCCCACAAGCAGATAGCAAACTAACAGTAAAAGTTAACATAGCGAGCATACATTTCATTTTGTGTATAATCAACACATCCTTTCTAATAGATATAGACGAATTTCATCTGAAAAAGTACACACTGCATCTAATTATTTATATTATGACTCAAACTTATAGATGCTCAAACAAAAAAAGACCTGTACACCGCCTACTTTTCACAAAGTATCGGGATACAGGTCTTTTTGCTATTTATTCAAATCATTTTAAAATTAAATTACACTTGTTGAACTTTCAGTAAGTTCGTATTACCAGACTGTCCAATCGGTACGCCAGCAGATAATACGATTACATCGCCTTTGTTGATATAGCCTGTGTTGATGGCATTACGTGTAGCCGATTCAAACATTTCATCAGTTGTGCTTACTGCATCGCCTTTAACAGGGATAACACCGGACAATAGACATACTTTCGCCATCACTGATTCGTGTTGAGTAACTGCAAAGATCGGCGCTTGTGGGCGGTATTTGGAGATCATACGAGCGGTAAATCCACTCTCGGTCGAGATAATGATCGCTTTAGCCGCTAGTTCAAGCGAAGCACTTACAGCACTCTGGCTGATGACTTCGGTAATATTAGTAGAGTGTTCAGCTCTTTTTTTAGAAAATTGCTCGTAGTAATCGATCATCGTCTCAGCGCGTTGTGCAACAGCCGCCATCGTTTGAACGGATTGTACAGGATATTTACCTGCTGCGGATTCACCAGACAACATCACTACATCTGCGCCTTGCAATACCGCATTCGCTACGTCACTTACTTCTGAACGAGTTGGACGAGGATTCACTTGCATCGATTCAAGCATATGTGTAGCAACGATAACAGGTTTACCTGCAAGGTTACATTTATCGATCATTTCTTTTTGCATCATCGGTACGTCTTGAATCGGAACTTCTACCCCAAGATCACCACGAGCAACCATAATACCGTCAGAAGCGACGATAATATCGTTCAAGTTAGTCATACCTTCTTGGTTTTCGATTTTAGAATAGATTTGTACATGTTCTGCATTGTTTTCAGCTAGAATGCCACGAATTTCGCGAATATCGTCGCCTTTACGAACGAAAGAAGCAGCGATCATTTCGATTTTTTGTTCTAATCCGAAATGGATATGCATAACATCGCGTTCTGTTACTCCTGGCAATGTTGTATGAATTCCTGGTAAGTTTACACCTTTACGAGGCTTGAGTGTACCACCGCTAATAATATCGCAGAAGATATCGTTGCCTCTGATTTCACGTACATTCAGGTCTACCAGACCATCGTCGATCAGAATGCGGTCGCCTGCTTTAACGACTTCATTTAATTCAGCATAGTTTACGCCGATACGTTCAGCATCACCTAGAATTTCTTCTGTAGTCAAAATTAATTGTCCACCTGCACGTAATTCACAGGAAGCTTCTCTTAATTTACCAATACGGACTTCAGGTCCTTTGATATCCATCATAATCGGTACAAATGTATTTAATTCAGCCGCAGCTTGACGTACATTCTGGATACGCATTACATGATCTTCTAACTCACCATGAGCCATATTTAGACGAGCTACTGTCATGCCCGCTTTGATCATTTCTTTTAACATTTCTACAGAATCACAAGCAGGTCCCATCGTACAGATAATTTTAGTTCTAAGCATTGGTTATCCTCCTAGAAGCGATTTTATTTAGTTTACATTGGAATGATTTTCGCACAATAAAATAGATTAACGATTGCGTTTAATATACTTAACTGTACGAAAATCATAATGCATATTGGCGTATTTCTATATGCGAAAAAACACTTTTCATAAATTATTGTAACTGTAATACACACAGTATGCTATGAACTATAGTACAATGATTAGACTATAGTACACTAAAAGTATAAAAAAGGATGTCGGAAATAGTCATATGAGCGGAGTAGACGTGCAATAAAGGAGGAAAGTCAGAAATGTTAAAGATTGTTGATGTACAGGAGCATCACACAGTGAATTGGTACGAAAAAGATCATTTAACAGGACAGATCTATTGTCTCAGTCTGGTGACTTATGGCAAATGTGTATATTGGGTGAATGAGCAGAAGCAGATTATGGAAAAAGGCGAAATGCTACTGATTCCAGCTCATCTTGCTTATTATGGCAAAAGTATTCCAACGATGATGCATACCAAATTAGTGATTTATTTTCGAGTAGAGCAACCGGATCTAGATTTATCGATTTTGCATCAGCCCGAGCCATTAAGGCTCAAACTGGGCTGTTATGATCTCATTCATGAGAAATTGAAAATGATTATTTTGCAATGGACAGAACATACTCCATATTATGAGTTGATGACTGAAACGTTGTTAATGCAGTTGTTAATTGAGATTAGCCGGGAATATGATCAAAAGCTAATCAGTGGCGATAAGCATCAATTGGTCGATATGATGAAGCATTATATTCAACGTAATTATAACCACCGGATTACCAAAGAACAATTAGGCGAAGTGATTGAGCGAACGCCGAATTATGCCGCTAACCTATTCAAAAGTGTCACCAACCAGACGATCAGTGACTATGTACATCATCAGCGGATGAAGCGTGCTGTATATATGCTAACCGAATCTCAATTAACGATTGCTGAAATTGCAGAATTTTTGGGTTATCGTGATCTGTCTTACTTTTATCGTGTATTCAAGCGGATGATGGGTACTGTTCCTTCTGAATTGATGCATGATCGTCCACCGATCTTGTAAATCAAATACGACCAACTACAATCGTTCACGAGTCTGCTTGGGCGATTGACCGATCACTTTTTTGAACATTTTAGAAAAAAGAAAAGGATCGGTATACCCGACCGAACGAGAAATATCGCTGATCGATAACTGACTATGATGAAGTAATTCTAACGCTCGTTTCATACGATATTCGATCATAAATTGTTGCAGAGATACGCCTAATTCTGCTTTGAAAAGCCCTGATAAATACGTACGATCCAGACCGACAGCCGCAGCAATATCCAGTACACTGATCTTTTGACTATAACTGTTTTCGATATATTCTATCGCTTGTTGCAGATAACGTTCTCTCGAAGGCGTGACCCGTATAGGGGTAGTCGATACTGGAGCACAAGCGATCAATTCATAGATTAACTGATACAACATACCTTGCGCATAGACATCTTCGCCTGGTTCATTGTAAGCCGCTAACAGTTGATCATAGAAATGCTGGAACCATGCTCTACCCTGACTATCGTATACAGGATGATCGAGGGTAAGATGTGCGCGCTGCATTAATGATTTGGCGTTGATTCCTTTGAATCCTATCCACGTATAGACCCACGGATCATCAGCATCGGCTTCATAATTCATAATAGTATCGGGAAAAATCAAAAATCCCTGTCCTGCTGTAAGAGAATATTCTTTGTCCTGAATACGCAAAACACCTGATCCGCTATGGATATAATGAAGAATATATGAATCCCTAACTCCTGGCCCCCACGCATGGCTTGCTGTACATTGTTCTGTTCCGAAAAATAATAAATTCAAATCCATCGGCGGATAAGATACGGAATGCGTGTAATGCGTATACGGTAAATGGTGAAGCAACATAATATCGATTCCTTTCCACAACACAATCTCTATCTATATATCATTAGTATATCGTACATACATCCTTTAGAGATATAAATATAAAATGGGATTATGCCATGTTTATGATCGTTTACTCTATGTTTTTATAAAGCGCTTACCTCTATAGTTAACTGTATCAAAGCAGTCTAATAAGGGATACCTATGGAGGAGTGATCACGATGTCTAAAATTACGTTTATCGGTGCAGGAAGTACAGTATTTGTCAAAAACGTATTAGGTGATGTAATGCTTACACCTGCACTACAAGGATTCGAACTGGCTTTATACGATATTGATGTGAACCGACTACAAGAGTCCGAAAATCTATTAACCAGTATCAAAAACACAGTAGGAAGTACATGTAATATAGTAACGTATACCGATCGCAAAGAAGCATTACGTGGAGCAAAATATGTGATTAATGCGATTCAAGTGGGTGGATACGATCCATGTACAATAACGGATTTTGACATCCCTACAAAGTACGGTTTGCGCCAAACGATAGCAGATACATTAGGTATTGGAGGGATTTTCCGTAATCTGCGTACAATTCCGGTGATGCTTGAATTTGCACAAGATATGCGTGAAGTCTGTCCGGATGCTCTATTTTTGAATTATACGAATCCAATGGCGGTATTAACAAATGTGATGAACACTTACGGAGGCATTCAGACTGTGGGATTATGCCATAGTGTACAGCAATGTATTCCGAACTTATTTGATGCGCTGGGTATAGATCAAACAGGTATTCAAGCGAAAATTGCAGGTATTAATCATATGGCATGGCTATTAGAAGTCACGCGAGATGGAGTAGACTTGTATCCTGAGATCAAACGACTTGCCGCTGAAAAGCAAAAAACCAAACATGATGATATGGTGCGTTTTGAGTTGATGTTGAGATTTGGGTATTATGTGACCGAGTCTTCTGAACACAATGCAGAATATCATCCGTATTTTATCAAACGTCAATATCCTGAACTGATCGAAAAGTTCAATATTCCATTAGATGAATATCCACGCCGTTGTGTAGAGCAGATCAAAGGGTGGAATGATATGAAAGAACAGCTATTTGCAAGTGAACATATTCAGCATACACGTAGTCTGGAATATGCTTCTTATATTTTAGAAGCGATCGAGACCAATACACCTTATAAAATTGGAGCTAATGTAATGAATACCGGTCTGATTCCGAATTTGCCGACTGAAGCATGTGTTGAAGTGCCTTGTCTGGTGGATGCTTCAGGAGTTACGCCTACGTACGCAGGTCATCTTCCACCACAATTAGCTGCACTGAATCGTACGAGTATTAACACGCAGTTGTTGACAATTGAAGCAGCGATTACAGGTAAAAAGGAACATATTTATCATGCAGCTATGCTTGATCCTCATACATCTGCCGAGTTTTCGATAGACGATATTGTAGCGCTGTGTGATGAATTGATTGAAGCACATGGAGATTGGTTGCCTCAGTATAGCTAAAAAAAGGTAAACAGAAATATAGGTAAAGTGGTACTCCTAGTGTGAACAGGCATGGTATGATGGATGCTAACATCACTTTTAAGAACACAGGAGATATTACAAATGATGAGTAAAAAATCTTGGTCGTTGTCGTTGCTCAGCGTGTTACTACTATATATAGGTCTAATTCCGACAGTGTACGGAGCCAGTGCAACATCTACATCATCTACAGACCTATGCTCGGCTACTACCAAAGTCCGCAAACATTATATTAATGTCTCTGTAGCTACGCTGTGGAAACAACCAGGTCTGGAACGTGCGATAGACGCACCTTCATTATCCAATCCGGTCGATATGAAAAAGTGGACATCCGCAATGTCTTCTGTCACGCAACGCAGATGGTTAACAGGCAAAACAGAAACTCAAGCTTTATATGGTCAAGAAGTACGTATGTTGCAAGTAAAAGGCGAATGGGCGCAAGTTGCTGTAGTCGGACAATCCACACCGAAAAGCAAATACGGCTATCCTGGCTGGTTGCCTAAAGCACAGGTAAGCACATTAAGTACTATGGATTATAGCAAATGTCCGATAGCGATTGTGAGTGCAAAAACAGCTTATGTCTACAAAGCAGATCAAACCACCAAAAGTGTAGAAGTTAGCTTTAACACACGTTTTCCAGTGATTGCGCAAGCTGGCAATTGGATTCAAGTCTGGACACCTAATGAGAATAAAGCATGGATGAAACAATCAGATCTAGTGTTATACGATTCATTACAGGATATAGCGAAGCCTACCGGTGCTGATCTGGTAGCGACAGGTAAGCAATTTCTAGGATTGCCTTATCTGTGGGCAGGCATATCTGCGTATGGATTCGATTGCTCTGGATTTACATCAACAGTATATGGTTATTATGGTATTGCTTTACCTCGTGATGCATCTGCACAGATCAAAGAAGGTACAGCAGTAAGCTGGAACCAGTTACAACCAGGTGACCTTATGTTTTTCGCTACAAATAATGGTAAAGGCAGTGTTCATCATGTCTCTATGTATATCGGCAATGGACAAATGATGCACTCACCCAAAGCAGGGAAAACAGTAGAAATCATTTCTATCCATACCAGTGCATATGCTAAAGAATTTGCAGGTGCTCGTAGATACCTTGATTAACATATTGCTTAAAATAAAAGATTAGTTAGAACTCTATGCCTTGTATGAGGTATAGAGTTCTTTTGTTTTCAATCAGTATAAAAATATAAAATAATATAATTCATATAAATATTAATTAATTACATATAAATAAATATTTGGCTTGAAATAATCAAAAATACACTATATTATCTTTGTAAGCGTTCTAATTAGTGAAAATATACAAAAAAATGATTGTAGATTACATCATAAGAGGTAATAAATATATTAACTATTAAACATCTTTTTATACAAAGGAGATCAAGTAATGACAAAAAATATGTGGACCAAAACAAGTCTACTGGCATTAACTGCTGCACTGCTTTTACCTGTAGGGCCGACATGGGCAAGTGATAGTGGTAGTCATCTATCAGCATCTGAGTCGGTACGTACAACAAGTGACAGCGCAAATAAACAAATAGCGCCTACGTATCAGGAAGCTTCTGTGCATGATCCGTCTGTGATTCGTGTAGGCGATGAGTTTTATATTTTTGGCTCCCATTTAGCATCTGCCAAGTCTAGCGATCTTATGAACTGGCAAATGATTTCTTCCGGTGTAGCTAACGGCAATCCGTTGATTCCTAATGTAAAAGAAGAACTAAAAGAAACGTTTGATTGGGCACAGTCAGATACACTATGGGCTGCGGATGTGATCCAGTTAGCAGACGGTAAATTCTATATGTATTACAACGCATGCAAAGGCGATTCTCCTCGTTCTGCACTCGGTGTAGCAGTCTCGGATAATATCGAAGGGCCTTACAAAGATCAAGGTATTTTCCTCAAATCAGGGATGTGGGGCGAAGCGGGAGCAGGCGGTACGATCTATGATGCAACTAAAGATCCGAATGCTGTCGATCCCGATACCTTTTTCGATAAAGAAGGCAAGTTATGGATGGTCTATGGTTCATACTCTGGCGGTATCTTTATTCTGCAATTAGATCCAGTGAGTGGTAAGCCACTTCCAGATCAAGGATATGGCAAAAAGTTAATCGGTGGTAATCACAGTCGTATTGAAGGGCCGTATATGCTGTATAGCCCTGAGACAGATTATTACTATTTATTTTTATCGTTTGGCGGACTGGATTCATTCGGTGGCTACAATGTGCGGATTGCTCGTTCTCACAATCCAGATGGCCCTTTTTACGATGCGCAAGGTAATGATATGACCAATGTACAAGCTGATCCTTCCAAGCCATTATTTGATGATGCTTCGATAGCACCTTATGGTGTGAAGATTATGGGGAATTATCAGTTTGAACGTGAAATTGGTGATCCAGGTCAAGGCGTTGGAGCTAATGCAGTCTCTCCAGGGCATAACTCTGCTTATTATGATAAGCAAACAGGCAAGTATTTTCTTATTTTTCATTCTCGATTTGTAGATCGTGGGGAAGAACATGAAGTGCGTGTGCACGAGATGTTTATGAATGATAAAGGTTGGCCTGTTGTTGCTCCTTACCGTTATGCAGGCGAACAAAATGTTGCTTCACCAGTCAAAGCTAGCGATATTGCAGGTGAATATCAATGGATTACACAGGATAAAGAAATCAGCGCCAATGTACATTCATCGGTATCTGTTGAGTTACAAGATAACGGTAAGATTACAGGGGCAGTACAAGGTACATGGACATTACAAGATGATCATAACGTACAAATCAATATAGATGGTGTGGAATATAATGGTGTCTTCCTCCACGAGACAAACCCGCAATCAGGTGATACAACGCTGACACTCACAGCATTATCGGAAAGTGGTATAGGTGTGTGGGGTAGCCAGATGGCACCCAGAAAAGACAAGCAATTCGTATCCGCTGTGGACAAAGATCTGGATCTCGGGGATATTAGCGCTGTGTTCTATAATCTTGATCTACCTGATAAAGGTACGCATAACACGCAGATCACATGGAAATCGTCCAAGCCAGATATCATTTCAGACAAAGGTGTGATCAAACGTCCTGAAGCAGGCAAAGGCAATGCCAAAGTGACGATGATTGCAACAATCACCAAAGGCGATGCAAAAAAGAACAAAAATTTTAAAGTGACTGTGCTAGAACAAGGGCGTGGGCCTTTGTTAGGTCAGTATGATTTTAACCAGACATCAGGTACAACTGTACAAGACAACACTTATAATCATTATGACGGAACACTTCATCATGGAGCCAGTTGGAGCACCGCAGGTGTACAAGGTGGAGCCGTAGCACTGAATGGAGCGGACGGATATGTACAATTGCCGGGTACAGTGACGGATGGACAAGACTTTACGTTTGCAGGTTGGGTGAACTGGCAAGGCGGAGCTGCATGGCAACGTATTTTGGATTTTGGCGATGGCATGAATAGCTTTATGTTTTTGACACCTTCTCAAGGGACAGGGATGCAGTTCACTATTCATCAGCAAAATACCGACCAGAATCTAATCACTTCAACACCGCTTCCGCTTCATCAATGGGTGCATGTAGCTGTTACGATTGAAGGAAATACAGGAAAGTTATATGTAAATGGAAAGTTATCTGCGACCAATGACAACATGACATTTAATCCAAGTGATTTGATGACACGCGAAGCTTATTTAGGCAAAAGCCGATTTGCAGCAGATGCGTACTTTAAAGGGATGATGGATGAAGTGCGAGTTTATAATAAAGCATTAAGCGAAGCAGAAATTCAAGTATTAGCCAAATAAAAAGTACAACTTACAACATCTAAGGATACAAAGAGATGGAGTACAATCAGCAGTAAGTTAAATCGATATACAATCTTTATCCCAAAACAAACAGCGTCGAGTGCTTTGTAGGCTCGGCGCTGTTTGTTTGAGTACACGCTATAACAAAATAGTATCATCGAGTATAACCATGACATGATTAGACAAGATGTAGATGTTGTTCAATCTGATCAGCTTTATGCCAATCTTGTTTGGCTTTGTCTGTTTCTCCTTGAAAATCGTAAATATAACTACGATTGCGATAGTATAATGCGTTTGTATCGGGATCACATTCTATAGCTTTACTGTAATCAGCTAGAGCTGCATCATAATCTTTGAGCCGTTGATAAGCATACCCGCGATTGTTGTACGATAAAGCATGGGTAGGATCAATAGCAACAGCTTGATCGAGATATTGGATAGTTAATTCATAATCATTGTTTTCTAGGCAATACCAACTACAGTCAAAATAAATCCAGACGGCTTCCGGTTCTATTTCCATTAAGCGATGATAATCGTGAATCACCCATGAACGATACCCTTTGGCTTTGTACAGCGCAATCCGGTTAATATAGGCTTGTGAATTGCGTTCATCCAGTTCTAATGCTCTGGCATAGTCATGTAGCGCAAGTTCATCTTCTTGCTGGCATTGATAAGCCCATCCACGACTGACATAGTATTTGGATGTATCAGGATAGAACGAAATCGCTATATTGTAATCTTGAATCGCCAGATCATATTGTTGTCGACCCAGATAAATCAATCCTCTATTGTTATAAGCTCGTGCTTGGTTCGGTTGTAATTCGATCGAGCGTGTATAATCTTCCAATGCTAGATCAGAACGTTCATACACTTCGTTGTAAATCCAACCCCGATTATAATACGCATCACCATAATGTTGCTCCAAAGCGATATAGATATTCAAATCTTCAAGCGCTAACGCATATTCTTGTAGATCGATATATAAGAGTGCCCGGTTGTAATGCATATCAATATTATAATCGCCACATTCCACTGCTAATTGATAATACTGTAGTGCTAGATCTTTATTGTCTATTTTTCCATAATAAATGCCTAGATTCACATAAGCATTAGCATAATTAGCATCCAGTTCAATCGTTTTCTCGTAATCAGCAACGGCTTGAGTATAGTCATCAACTCTTGCATAAGCGACACCACGATTGTAATAAGCATGTGCATCAGGCTGAAGTTCCACTATCGTATTAGCATATTCCAGTGAACGATAGACATCTTTCTGCACAAAATAAATCTGACAACAATGGTAATACGCATCTAGATGTGCAGGATAACGATCGATCGCCTGATGGTAACTACGCAAAGCTAAATCCCATTTTTGATCTTTTTCATACAGTAAAGCACGTGCGAAATAAGCAGTATCATTTTCAGGATGATTCCGAATCGCTTGTTGATAATCTTTGATCGCCATTGCAGGCTGGTGGATTTGTTCATATACTTCTGCACGTACAATATGTATTCTTGCCAGCAGATGACGATCGGTCGTCTGAGCAATAAGTGTATTTAGACGTGCTAGCTGATCATCGCTATACTCTAATTTACGAATACGATCTAACTGTTGCCCAACATCCTGATACAGATGAAGATTGTGAACCGCTTGCAATTGTATTCGTACAAAACGAACAAGCTTCCGTATCCCTCGCATAGCATAGATCACAAGAGTGATCACCGCAAAAACAATACCTATCCCAATAACGATCCATATCGGATTCCATAGATCAGGTGTACTCCAGACCAGAAGGTTATGATTCATCTGCAACATCCCTTAGTATTTTCAAATTTAGGAAATACAATAATTATATAATAAAGTTTTCCATATCATATACGAAAAAAGAATCTCGAACAACAAAAATTGTCGAAAAAACAGATCTTTCTATTTGACATTGCTATCAATTCATAATATGATTTGACCAGAAAACTAAATTGGTTTTTTGGTCATGGAGGTAAAGCCAATGAATGATATACTAAACCAGAACCACCATTTGGAAGAAGATTCTTGTTTGCAACAAATGGTGCCGCTATTCATTTTTGGATCACTGGAGGATATCATGATGGAAGAAATATATGTAGATGAGAGACGTTTAAAAATTTTAAAAGCAGCCAAACAGGTTTTTTCTTTGTTTGGATATAAAGGAACAACCGTAGAGCATATTGCCAAAACAGCAGGTATTAGCAAAGGCGCTATCTATCTCTTTTTTGAGACCAAAGAAGATATTTTAAAAGCGATTATTCAAAATGTGAATGATGATCTGGCTCAGACGATAGACGATAACATGGCGATCGAAGGAACGATTCATGAAAAGCTTCATCATACAATACAGGGGTGTATGCAGTTCCGCAAAGATCATGAGTTGTTAGGTAAGTTAGAACAAGAAGCGATTGAATACGCGACAGAAGCTTCCAAAAATGCGCTGGAAGAAATCAATTGTGAAACGATTCATATTATAGCCAGCCGTTTGGAAAAAGCAGAACAAGCGAATTTGATCAAAGTACCCGACAAATTATTAACAGCATTTTTATTATGCCGTATGTATGAAGCACTTGTATTTGAGTGGGAGAAGTTCGGAGACCCTTTATCAGCAGAAGAGATTTTGGAACAGATTAAGCGATTTATTTTATAATGATTTTGAGATGATAAGGAGCAGATGAGAATGAAGATACGCAGTTTATCTGCTTTGTGCATAGTCTTAATGATGACTATTTTGAGCGCTTGTTCTACAGTAGATAGCCAAGCGCAAAGTGAAGCGCAAGCAACCGTTGAATTAACAACTGTTAAAAAAGTACCTTTAGATACAACGTATGATCTATCTGGAACATTAGCGGCATCTGATGAATATCCGGTTTCTTTCAAAATTGCTGGTACAGTAGAAGCAGTTAATGGCAGTGTAGGCGATGCTGTGAAGCAAGGAGATGTACTGGCTACTCTCGATCCTGCTGATCTTCAGTTAAAAGTAAGCAATGCTCAGCAAGCAGTCGATCAAGCACAAGCAAGTGTATCCAGTGCACAAGCACAACTAAAAAGTGCTCAAGGTGGACTAAGCAAAGCGCAAGCTTCCAAGCAATCAGCAGCGGCAAGTGTAGCAGCGGCAAATGCCAAAGTCGACAGTGCTCGCGCAGCAGAGCGTGGCGTAACAGATGGAGCGCGTTCTCAACAGAAGAATCAAGCAATTAATGCGGTTAACAAGGCACAGACAACATATAATCAAAATAAAGCGGAAGCAGATCGAGCGTCTACTTTATATCAAAATGGATTGTTAACCAAGCAAGAATATGAGCAAGCACAGACAGCAATGCAAGTAGCTCAAGAAAGTCTAAATGATGCAAAGCAACAATTATCATTATTGGTAGAAGGAGCAAGCCAGTCTGATCGTGCGAGTGCAGCCTCAGCAGTGAAAGAAGCGCAAGCAGGTGTACAGTCTGCTCAAACAGGTATAGAGCAAGCAAATGCAGAGGTAGAGCAAGCGCAAGCAGGTATTGCACAAGCCCAAGCTGGAGTAGAACAAGCCCAAGCGAGCTATCAACAAGCGATCGTAGCGCAAAAAGAAGCTTCTCTTAATCTATCGAGAACTACACTCAGATCATCGGTTAGTGGTGTGATTTTGGAAAAAGAGATTTCAAGTGGACAGACGATCTCCGCAGGTACTTCTGTATTTACGATCGGCAAAGTGAACCAGCTTAAAGTGTTATTACCGATTGCAGATCAAGAATTGAAAAACTGGAAAGTGGGTCAAAAAGTCAGTATTAATCTATACGATCAATTACGTAGTGGTATTGTCAAAAAATTATATCCAGCAACCAATAAAAATACAGGATCTATCAATGCAGAAGTGGTAATCAATAATCCGCAACAAGATTGGAAACCCGGTCAAGTAGTCAAAGCTTCAGAGCAAGCTACAGGACGAACCGGCATCGCTGTACCTGCTTCTGCTGTAGTGAGCACATCGAATAAACCTTATGTATTTGTAAATCAAAAAGGAAAAGCAGTCAAAAAGACTGTTCAGATCGGTGAATTATACAATAATCAGTATGAGATCAAGTCTGGTCTACAAGTAGGTGATCAGATTGTCAGTAGTGGTGCAGATCGTCTGATGGATGGCGATGCGTTGCAAGTACAGAAGGGGCAATAACATGATTAATTATATCGTCAAAAAGCGCAAAATTACGTTGTTGTTCTTTATTGTACTTATTATTGTAGGGGTAGCCAGTGGACTTCAATTACCAAAGCAGTTAATGCCTGATGTAGTGGTCAAGCAAGCGATGGTGACAACAGTCTATGCAGGGGCTAATCCTGATCTGGTGGAGCAGACAGTTACCAAAGTCTTAGAACAAAAAATCAAAGAAGTACCTAATCTCAAAACCGTTACGTCTACATCAAGTGCAGGTATCTCTTCAATTATTATTGAGACGCAACCGGATGCTGATGCTCAGACAGTCTGGAATGATTTGCGCAAAAAAATTCAAGATGTAGAAGCTGATCTACCTGACGATGCAGATAAGCCAATCGTCAACGACAATTTAACCAAATCGTTTGTTCAATCGTTTGCTCTATATGGCAAATCTACGCAAGATATCTGGGCATTGAACGACTTAATGCATACATGGGAAGATCAATTGCGTTCGGTAGAAGGCGTTACCGATGTAGTGATTGATGGGATTCCTGAGCAACAAGTACGAATCGATGCCGATATGAATAAATTACAACAGTATGGCATTGCCTGGGAAAGTATTTTACAAGCGATCCAATCGTCTAATGATCGAGTGCCTACAGGAACGATTGATAATGGCAAACGAAGTTATGAATTGAATGTGCCGCTTAGTTATGATGTGAATAAACTCAAAAAAATCGTAGTGTATCGTTCAGATACCAAAGTTCCTGTATATCTAGAAGATGTAGCGAATGTACAAATGAGTCATGCCAAAGCTGAATATCTTTCTTATTATAATGGCGTGCCTTCGATAGCGATTAAAATTAGCAGTGAAGTCGGTTCCGACGTACCTACGATGTATGAACGTGTAAATGCCAAAATGACCGAACTGCAAAAAACATTACCTGCTAATGTCAAAATCACTTCGTTATTTGCACAAAAAGATGAAACAGATCGCATTTTCCATGCATTAACCGAAGAGACTTTGATTGCGATTGCTGTAGTTGTCGTGATCTGTATGCTGGGCTTGAATATGCTGACTTCATTATTTGTCGCACTGGCGATTCCAGTCTCGATAGCAATCGCTATGATTCTATTGCCTTCGATGGGGATTACGCTCAATCAGATGACAGTTGTCGGATTGATTATTGTACTCGGTATACTGGTGGATGATGCGGTAGTCGTCAATGATAATATTGAACGGCGATTAAGTCATGGAGAAAGTCCAAGTGAAGCTGCAATCAAAGGAACGAAAGAAGTCGCTATCTCGATTCTGACAGCTACGTTAGCAACGATTGCAGCATTTGCTCCATTGCTATTGTTAACAGGCGATATAGGAGAATTTATCCGTCCTATTCCTGTTATTATTTCTTTAGCGATGTTAGCATCCATGGTCATGTCGTTAACGATTATTCCTATTTTTCGTGAATGGTACGAGACCCGTCAATTGAAAAAGGGCAAAGCAACACGTAGTGACAAGCCTTCGGGATTACTGGGCAAACAGATTCAAGGAGCAACCAATGTCTATGCGCATCGCGTGATGCCAAATATTTTGAAACGTCCTGTATTTGTTGCTATTTTAGGGCTGTTATTTAGCACATTAGCATATGTATTGGTATTATTCACGCCTGTAGAATTGTTCCCCAAATCAGACAATGCAGAGCTGACGATCAGTGTGAAGATGCCTTCAGGAACATCGATCGAAGAAACGAACGATACTATAGAGCAAATGGCAGCATGGGTGAAAAAACAACCCGGTGTTACCAAAGTATCTTCTTCTGCTGGCGGAACCGCAGCACCTTTATTTTCAAATATTACAAGTGTAGATAGTTATGGAACGAATCAAGGAGCTGTTGTATTAACTGGGGATAAAGACAAGTTAAATGTCGCTACCGCTTCTACCCAATGGGCAGCAGCATTGAAAAAAGATTTCCCTGCGGTGACGACTTCAGTGAGTATGACAGAGCTTGGGATTCCAGTAGGTAAGCCTGTTTCTATTCGTATATCAGGTAATGACTTGGCTGAAATTCGCAAACTTACCGATCAGGTGAAAAGTGTAGTCGCGTCTACGAATGGAGCTACCAATGTCACCGATACGATGGGGATCGAAAGTTATTCGCTCGATTTTGTAGTTAATCAAGCGGCGATGGATCAATATCAAGTCACGTACAAAAACCTTACCCAAACGTTATTGATGATGGGTACAGGAGTCAAAATAGGCGACTTTGATACCGGTAAAGAATTAATAGATATGAAAATCTATATGAAAGATTCTAACCAACTCAATGCAGAGACACTATTCCGGCAAGCCAATGTAACCAATGAAGCCGGTGTACAGGTTCCCCTTTCACAGATCGGAGAGATGAAGCCATCCTTCTCGATCAAGCAAATCAATCATTATAATCTGGAACGAGTGAATACGATCGAAGCGGATGTATCCGGTCGTACCGCTACAGAAGTGATGGGCGATGTGCAAACTAAAATGGCAAGTGTATCGTTCCCGGATGGATACAAATGGGAAACAGGTGGAGAAACATCCAAACAAAGTGATATTTTCGTCGATCTCGGTAAATTATTTATCGTCGTTATTATGTTGATTATTATTCTAATTACGATGCAATTTTATTCGCTTTGGATTCCGGTAATCATTATGACGACTGTGTATCTAGCTGCGGCAGGTGGAGTACTAGGGTTATTTATTACTCGAACACCGATCGGATTTATGTCGATGATGGGTGTAATTTCATTAGCAGGGATTGTCGTACGGAACGGGATTGTGCTTATCGAATTTATCGAAGATGCGCGTAAAGAAGGCAACGAATTGAAAGAAGCCATTATTTTAGCTGCTTCGGCAAGATTCCGCCCGATTTTATTAACATCTCTGGCAGCGATTGTGGCTTTGATCCCAATGGCGACTGTTGGTGAACTATTGTTCCGACCGCTTGCGATCGCGATTATTTTCGGACTATTATTCTCGACTGTATTAACTCTGTTAGTCGTACCTTCGCTCTATATGGTACTTGTTCGCTCACAAGAGAAAAGAAAGCAACGCAAGTTAGCAAAAGAAACTAAAGTGTAAAAATAGCATAGATTAGATCATAAGGCGCTCTGAGGAGCGTCTTTTGTTGTATCATTATTTGCAAAAAGATAAAAAGATGTATACACAAAGGATATACTCAAAGCAGGAATATAATCTTTGTGAAAGGAGATGAAATAATAATGAGGGGTACAGTCAAAAAGTGGGGAAACAGTCAAGGTGTACGATTGCCTAAGTCTATTCTAGAGGAAACACATATCAAAGAAAATGATGAAGTCGAGTTCTATGTTGTTGATGGTATTATTCAGATCAAAGCTGTAAAACAACCGATCACCTTAAAAGAACGATTTGCTTCATATACTACAGAAGAATTAAAAAGTAGTGAATGGGATACAGGAAGTCCTCAAGGCAAAGAAGTGTGGTAGCTCATTTTAAAACGATTGGTTTATTGAAATCGAAATAATATATAGGAAGCGAGCATAATCATGAGCTATATACCTTCACAAGGTGATATTATTTAATTAGACTTTAATCCTACCAAAGGTCATGAACAAGCAGGTGATCGACCAGCAGTAGTGGTAAGTAATAATGAATTTCATCGTACAGGTATGATGATGGTTGTACCTGTAATTAACACTATTCGAAGACATCCTCTGCATATTCATTTAAATGAAGATAATAAAATTAAAGGCAAGATTATGTGTGAACAAATGAAGTCATTAGATTATAAAGCACGTTCTCCTTACAAAGTAGATGTACTACCATCTTCTATTCTAGAAGAAGTCATTGAGATTATCCAAAGTTGTTTTTGATAGTTGCAATAAGATAATCAAAATAAAAAAGAAAAGATAAGTCATTTTTTACCTACTCAAGTGAACACAGTAATGTTATAATTTGGATGATTTTCAAATGAGGCAAAGATTACATACAATATGCACTATTAAACTTCCAGACTGCCGCTAATCGAGAATTGTCACTTACATGATAAGAAAAGGGGTTAACCAATGTCTGACTTCCAACCGCCGTATCCGCCAAACGATTCTAAAGACGTGCAAGACAACAAAGTGATGGCTATTCTTGCGTATATCATTTTCTTTATTCCATTGCTTGCTGCTCGTAATTCACCATTTGCGATGTATCATGCGAATCAAGGATTGACGCTATTTTTAGTAGCTGTTGCGGCAAATCTAGTATTCTCGATTATTCCATTTTTGGGATTGTTACTTCCATTAGTGAGTCTAGCTATTTTCGCATTTATGATCATCGGTATTATCAATGCTTCCAAAGGCGAACGCAAACCTTTACCATTGATGGGCAATATTCAATTGATTAAATAAGAGATAGCTATCCAGCCTGATAAGGTACAGTTAAATCACAAAAAACCTTTACTGCTCTAGTATGCAGTGAAGGTTTTTTTGCGTAAAATAGCGCTGGGTAGTATAGGCGTAACTTCTCCTAGTGGAATAGAAAATTGAGGTGTGCGATAGCAGAGTATTTTACATCTTAATGAATGGTTAACATAGACAGATGTACATCGTATTTGTAAATAGATAAACAGAAATGATATTTAGATTATTGACCTAACTGTTGGAACTGATTCATCAGTCCATTGATCTGATCGATCGTCTGAAAAATTTGCGAATTATTTACTTTTTCCAGTGTAATCTGTCCGGCTTGAGCCTGGTCGATCAGCCCGTTAATCTCTGTACCTAATGTTTCGTTATAACCGATCAACTTTTGATGCAAATCTTGGGCGAATCCGGGTGCTTCTACATTGCTAAATTGATTGATTTGCGTCTGCATTTGTTGTAGTTCTTGTACAAGTTGGGTGCGTGCTTCTTTATCGACAACCGCTTGTTGCGTTAACTCAGGCAATTGACTGGAAAATTGAGAAGCTTGATCAATATACGAAGTAGCTTCACTCACATAATTTACCGATTGATTCACTTGATCTAGTGCAGAACATCCAGACAACAGACTTATACTTAAAATAAGCAATAATAATCCTTTTTTCATCATAGGTCACTCCTTTGACAGATATCAAAATCTTTTTGCAAAGTATCGTTATTAACGTATACTACTCTGAGAGGAACACAATGGTTTCATAAATATCAAAGTTATAATGAGTTCAACAACATAAAGGGGATAAAACCAATGACAGATTCAATAACGACCGAGCAGCGTATCGCTGAATGGATGGTAGAGCAGATCAAAAATCAAGGTACACTCAAACAAGAAGATGCGATCGCTTATGTACGTGCAGAGTATGGAGAAGAGTATTTATTTACAAGTGAAAGTGGAAATGTCTCGTTATCCAAAGAGATCAAAAAAGCGTTCCGCAAACACCATGCAGGCCGCGTCGCATGGGATCGAGACGGTTTTTTCTGGGCATGGACATAATAATCCGCAAATACGTATCTAGCTCTTAAAAGCAGGATAGTGCCGTAATTGTATGGACAAGTGAGATGAGTAAGAGTTCATTCCAGCTGAGCGAGGATCAGACCTGTTGTGGCGTGCTAAGGCAATTTTGCTTCTGTACAGATATTCGATATACTTTACTCTAGTTTGATTGAGATTATCATTAGATAACAGATGGCATATAGACCATCACTATCCATTGGAGGGAAATACATTGAATTCAACAGCAGTGTTAGAACGCCAAAATGAAATTTTACGACGCAATATTGAAACGATGACGATGAAAAACAACAAAGATGGACTAAGCCGTCAAGAAAGCAGTTTTTATCATACGATGGTTAAAGAATGGCATCAAAATCAACATGAGATCAATCATAAGCGTGAGTAGTCACGTTACAACAATAGCATAGAGTATCTATAAGAAGTGTCTGCCTCGGGTAGATGCTTTTTTTGTATCATTTGAAATAAGTACGCTCTAATATCTATAAAATATAGAAAAATAAAAAAAAATCATTTTCACTATTGCAAACCCGTATATTCCGAGTATAATACTTGGTATATAAAAAGAATGAAGGTGATGGTAACTGTGAATCGTATTCAAGCAATGATATCCGAACGCAATGATGATTATTTGGATCTATTGAATTACGCGATCCAATTGGATGATGTACAGTGGCAAGAGGAGATTTTGGAATCGATGCGTAAGTTGAACGCTTCAGAAGAAACGAAGCAGGAATGGGCTACAACCGAAGACCTGTGGAGACAATTTGATAAGATCAATTCCAGACTTACCGAAATCTATTATTCAATTCGTGCCAGTAAAGACGATGCAGATAAGCAGCGCCTTTTGGAA
Organism: Paenibacillus kyungheensis; assembly: GCF_028606985.1. NCBI lineage: Bacteria > Bacillati > Bacillota > Bacilli > Caryophanales > Paenibacillaceae > Paenibacillus > Paenibacillus kyungheensis. The sequence goes on from NZ_CP117416.1 coordinate 266,926, forward strand.
CAAATGTGGGAACTTAAAATGCAACGCATTGATGTATCTCGTCAAATTAAATCCGAAACTTCTAATATAGAGTGTTAATTATTGATGCAAATGAATACAAAAAAAGTGCCAGATCATTTCGCACATGATCTGACACAAGTAATAATAGATGAAATAAGTAATAAGATGTAACCTATCTGATCAAACACAACAAGCTAGCTGTTTTTCACATGGATTCTGTGAATTACATGCTAGCTTGTTTCATGTCGCGCATCATTGTCATCATAGAAGTCATCATTTCGTCGCACTCTTGCAATTTACTCATCATCATATCCATATCCATTCCCATATCTTTCATGTTCATGTCCATGTTTTTACATTGTGTCATCATCATGTTCATGTTAGTCATTTTGCTCATCATATCTTCCATCGACATACCCATCATCATTTGCATACACATTTTATCCATTTGCTCATCTCCTCGAATTGTAGTATCTTGCCCCTTGACTATACTATATCGCTCAAGCAGTTACAATATAATTGGAAGATATGTTTCTTTATACCAGAACGAAGAAAAGTCTATACAAAAAATCTGCCTGAAGAAGATAACTCCAGACAGAGAAAATGTGTGTAATACTTAGGAAATTGATCCTTATTTATATTGTTGTAAAAAAGGATGAAGCTTGTTAACGACATAGTGACTGCCACCACGACCGTTTACTTTTTCGACAACTGCAGCAAGTACAAAGGAAGCATTGGAATCAAAAGTGATCACGAATCCATTCTCCTGTCCACTTTCACCTTTGGCTAACTTCAATTCTGCGGTACCTGTTTTGGCTGCTACCTGATAAGGAAGATCAGCGAGCGCATGTGCAGTACCACCTGAATTTTCAACGACTTGTAATAATGCACTTTTAACAGTATTAGCGACATCTGCTGTAATGATATTCGTGTTAGCAGGTGTTTTTTTATTCTGTGCTTGATCTTCAAATAAAATAGGGCTGATCAACTTGCCTTCTGTAATAAAAGGAGTAAAAGAAGCTGCCAAATGAATCGGTGACATCAACATTTCTCCTTGTCCATAAGCAGTATCTGCTAGAAGCACTTCTGAATCCAATGTGCTATGGTCTTTATTCGCATACTGACTGGGTTTGAGATAAAGAGCATCTAATCCAAAATTACTTCCAAAACCAAACTTCTGAATACCTTCGATAAATTTGGCTTTACCCATTTCAAGAGCTTCTTGAGCAAAGTAAATATTATCTGAATATATCAAAGCATCATTCATATTCACATGAAGCACATCTTTGACACGAGCTACATAATATCCGCCCCAACTGTTATCTTTACGCCATTGTAGACCTTGAATCGTATGGACTTTGTCTGGTGTTGTTACTTTTTCAGTTAAGCCTGCGGCAGCTGTAATCGCTTTGAATACAGAGCCAGGAGCATACCGGTTAGTAAATCGATTCGTAAAGGGAAGATTAGGATCGTTGGAATAAGCATCCCATTCTGCTTGCGATAATCCGGTCACCATTTTGTTTGGATCATAAGCAGGAGTGCTTACCAGAGCGAGCAATTTGCCATTGGTCGGATTCATCATTACTGCCGAACCTGCATCTTGATTACCCGACATAGTAGTATACAGTTCACGTTGTACCGATGAGCTGATCGTTAACGTGATCTTTTCACCATCGACCGCTTTATGTTCAGCAATAATGGATTTACTTTTTCCTGTTTTATCAACTATTTCGATACGTCCACCTTTGGTTCCTCGCAATTGCTTTTCCATGGATTGTTCAAGCCCTGCTTTACCAATCCAATCTTGAGCACTGTAATATCCTTCGGTATCTTTTTCCAAATCTTCTGCTGTTGCCTGACGCACATACCCGATAAGATGAGCTGCTGCTGTACCTAGAGGATAATTACGAACTTCTTTGGTCTGCATTGAGACACCGTTCAGTTCGGTCGGGATGGTCGGATCAGTAGTTGTAGCAATTGGAACAAAATAATCGTCTTTGACCCATGACTGCTTGAGTGCTTTTTGAATCTGTTCTTCAGGCACATTGTAATACTCACTGATTGCTGTCAGAGAAGCTGCTTTGGAAGCATCATCAGCACCTAATTTGCCGGGTACGATTCCCCATTCATAGATCGTGCCTTTGGTTGCTAACGGATATCCGTCTTTATCGACTATTTCTCCACGCTCTGGGTGTAGAATCTGTACTTTTACTTTATCGCCTTGCGCCATTTCAGGTAAAATCAGCGCAGGTTGCCACTCAATACGCCATGTTTTGCCATGATCGCTATCTTGCTGTACAAGCTTCATCTGATATTTTTTATCGATATTACCGAGAAAGGTATTCATTTGAGCTGAATAATTCAGTGTGTATTGCTGTTTGTTATCTGCTACAGGGGCAGGTAATCCGGCATCCACTTCGATCGAAGAAACATTCATCCCGTCAAAGATCGCTTGATATTTCTGCACAAATTGTTCTTTGGTCATACCGGATTGTTGAAGCGATTCTGGTGTCATTAAGTTGTACATTTCGTCATAATTTTTGGTTTGCAATGTGTTAATATACTTCTGTACTGTAGTGTCCGGCTGTTCCTGAAAGCGACTTTGCATATATACATACAGACCAAGCCCACTAGCAATAAGAAACGAAAGCAGACCATAAATAATAATATGTTTCGTTTTCAATCGAAAAACCTCACTTTAGTCCATATCAATCAGAATAAATCTGATTATCGGTAGGATTTGTTGAAATCACTTTAGTATAATAAGATAAGGCGATAACTAGCGCTTGTTTACACTATAAAAGGATGTACGTTAGCAAACAATAGAACAAATCTGATGAAATTATCATTGTTTACGTATAGAAGGAGAGAGATCCAATGCCGGACGTTATCAAAATTGTAATCAATACTGCCGGTCAAGAAGGCGATGGTTCATTTGTCTATATCCAAAGAGGGCAAAGTATTCAGATCGGTAGACATGTAGGAACAGGGCAGATTGATCTACCTATTTATAATCAATTGGTGTCCAAGCAACACTGCACAATTCACCTTGTAGGAGATCAGCTATATATCGAAGATTTGGGTAGTAAAAATGGAACAGAATTGAACGGGCAACGCTTGGTTCCGTATCAGCGCTACGCAATGTCTGCGCAAGATCAATTAACGTTAGTGAATGGTTTGGTAGGTTTACAAATAGAACAAGGCAACCAATTAGAAGAAACACGTGAATATGTACTTAGCGATCTGATCGATCATCGTATTCAACTACATGATTTTTTCCAGCGAATTGAAGTAGACGGGGAAAGTATTACATTATCGAAAAAAGAATACCAGTTATTCCGGTTATTGTACGGATGTCTGGATCACTTTGTTACACGTGAGCAGATTATCGAAGAAGTATGGTCAGAGCGTTATAGTGAAAATGCCGATTTGGTAGGGATCGACGAAGTCAATTCTTTGATCTATCGTACCAATAAAAAATTAAATAAACATTTTACGATCAAGTCAGTCTACAAAAAAGGGGTATATATGAAGAGAAGTGTTACTCCAACGATCCTTTCTTAGAACAGCATCGGTTTACATCATGAAGTCAATCACAAAGGGGACTACATATGACAGTACTTTTTTCGTTTTTGAAAAAATATCGGGTTGCAGCATTTTTGGCGCTGGGTATGATGTTAGTCGAATTGGCGCTTGAATTGTTACAGCCTTTTTTGATCTCTAAAATTATTGATGATGGTGTAACGCAAAAAGATATTTCGACGGTATTGTTATGGGGCGGTATTCTTACAGGTGGTACGATTATTGCTTTTTTTGCAGGTATATTCGGGTCATTTTATGCCGCTCATGCCAGTCAAGGGTTAGGTTATGATCTACGGGAAGCGGTCTATAACAAAGTACAATCGTTCTCGTATGCATTATTTAATCGCTTTTCTTCTTCCTCTTTGATCACGCGTTTGACCAATGATATTACCCAGTTGCAAGATATGGTGTTTATGGGATTGCGATTTATGCTACGGATGCCGTTGTTGGTTGTCGGTAGCAGTGTAATGGCTTTACTTGTTAATGTGAAATTAGGATTGTTATTAGTGGTCGGGATTCCGATTCTTTTATTTTTTGTTATTGTGATTATGCGCAAGGCATCAGGATTGTTCCAACAAGTACAGCGTCGTCTGGATACGGTTAATAGTGTGATGCAAGAAAATCTTACAGGCATGCGCTTGATTCGAGTATTTGTTCGCAAAAATCATGAACGTCAGCGGTTTGAAGAGCGCAGTAACAATTTGATGAAAGGCACCGTGTCGGCATTACGCTTAACGGAAACAACGATGCCTTTTATTTTATTGATTACCAATGCCAGTATTATTGCGGTTCTCTGGTATGGACACTTGGATATTATCGTGGGTCAAGCTTCGGTCGGTGAAGTGGTAGCGATTATCAACTATGCGATGCGTACGATGGGTGCTTTATCTGCCTTTTCAATGATTGTAGCTTCTTTCTCTCGTGCCAAAGCATCAGCAGAACGGATTCAAGAAGTGATGTTTACCGTTGAAGATGAACGTCCACAAGGCAATCAAGATCAATATGTTGCAGGTTCTGCTTCATCTGTAAGCGCATTACAAAAGTCTGATCCTTCTCACATTGGTGTAGCTTTCCGTCAGGTGAGTTTTCATTATCCTGGTACAGAAGCAGAAGTGCTCCAAAATATTGATTTTATAGCTCGTGCTGGTGTAACTACAGCGATTATGGGTTCTACCGGTTCAGGCAAGTCGTCGCTCGTTCAATTGATTTTGCGATTATACGATAGTGATCATGGAGAAATTGATGTATTAGGTAGACGTATTCAAGAGTTAGATGATAATCAATTGCGTGGATTAATTGGATATGTACCTCAAGAAATTGTGTTATTTACCGGCAGTATTCGTGAAAATATATCATGGGGTTACGAGCATGCCACACTTGAAGAGATTCAAGAAGCGGCTCGTATTGCACAGATTCATGACACCATTATCAAGTTGCCCCATGGATATGATACATTGCTTGGTCAGCGTGGAGTCAATTTGTCAGGTGGACAGAAGCAACGGATCTCTATCGCAAGAGCATTGGTACGTCGTCCATCGATTTTACTTTTAGATGATAGCACCAGTGCATTGGATGTACGCACAGAATCGTTATTGCTTGATGCTCTACGTGAATTATCATGTACGACATTATTGATTACACAAAAGATCAGTTCAACGATTCGAGCAGATCAAGTGTTATTGCTGAGTGACGGTCAATTGATTGCACAGGGCGATCACGATCATCTGTTAGAGACCTCCGAGCTATATCAACAGATTTATGCATCCCAATTTGGAAAGGAGGAACGAGAGCATGTGGAAAGCACTAACTGATCCTTTACGTTATCCCAAGCCTGCTGTCATGACGGAAGCAGTAGCAAACAAATCGACAAAAGTCGAACCTGTAGCTGGTAAAAAGCGTCGTGCAAAAGACTGGAAAGGAACGCTAGGAAGAATCTGGTACTACCTTGCTGAACGCAAACTGAAGTTAATGCTAGTACTCTTTATGGTGTTACTCACGTCAGCGCTCACGTTGCTCGGCCCTTATCTGATCGGGATAGCGATAGATGATTTTCTTGCTAGGGATGCAGGGCAGATGTGGGTCTGGTTCCTTGTTGGCTTAGCTGTCGTATATATTCTCAATTCGGTTACGTCGTGGCTACAAAATATATGGATGATTGAGATTGCGCAAGAAACAGTCTACCGGATGCGAGTCGATTTATTTTCCCATTTGCACCAATTACCTATTCCTTTTTTCGGCAAAAGACAGCAAGGGGAATTGATGAGTCGGGTGACCAATGATATCGAAAATGTCAGTTCTACACTTAATAGTTCAGCCATCCAAATTTTCTCCAGTGTATTGACGTTGATTGGTACATTGGTCGTAATGTTGTGGCTGAGCCCACTGTTGACGTTGATTACATTTCTCGTAGTGCCGTTGATGGCATTCGGTATGCGCTGGATTACAAGGCGTACAGGACCGTTATATCGTGAACGTCAGAAAAATTTGGGTGATCTGAACGGATATATCGAAGAGACGTTGTCTGGTGAAAAGATTATCAAAGCGTTTGCTCAAGAACAACGAGTGATCGGTGAATTTGGAGAGCGTAATGATCGCATCCGTTTATCTGGATTTTGGGCGCAGACGATCTCCGGGTTTATTCCTAAGCTTATGAATGGATTGAATAATTTGAGCTTTGGTCTGATTGCAGGAGTAGGCGGTATATTGGCGATCAAAGGCATGATTACAGTAGGTGTGATCGTTATTTTCGTCGAGTATGCACGTCAATTTACCCGCCCGTTAAATGATCTTGCCAATCAGTGGAATACATTGCTATCAGCGATAGCTGGGGCAGAGCGTGTATTTGAAATTTTGGATGAATCGGTAGAAGCAGAAGATGAACAACAAGCTGTTCAGGTGGATCATATCGAAGGTGCTGTCGTTTTTGATGATGTATCGTTTGCTTATGATACCAGTGAGGGTGGCGATACATTACAGCATATTTCATTTACAGCACAACCGGGTGAAATGATAGCTCTTGTAGGGCCTACCGGAGCAGGCAAAACGACATTAATTCAATTGATTTCTCGCTTTTATGATGCCGATCAAGGCAAGATTACGATTGATGGACGGGATATCCAAAGTATTAAGCGAGAAAGCTTGCGGTCACATACAGCATTTGTATTGCAAGATTCATTTTTATTTGAAGGTACAGTGATGGATAATATCCGCTATGGTCGACTGAATGCGACAGATGAAGAAGTGCAAGATGCCGCAATCCTAGCCAATGCGCACTCGTTTATCGAACGATTGCCTGAAGGATATAACCATCGTCTCAATCGAGATGGTGGTGGAATCAGTCAAGGGCAACGACAACTCATCAATATCGCACGTGCGTTGTTAGCTGATCCTTCGATTCTGGTATTGGATGAAGCGACCAGCAGTATTGATACGGTCACCGAGATCAAAATTCAAGAAGGATTACAGCGCTTAATGGAAGGCAGAACAAGCTTTGTGATTGCGCATCGATTGAATACTATTCGAGCAGCCGATCAGATTCTAGTATTGCGAGATGGTCAGATTTTGGAAAAAGGTTCTCACGATCAATTGCTAGACACCGGCGGATTTTATAGCGACTTATTTTACAGTCAATTGCATTCATCCGATGCCTTGCAAGCTTGATCTTAGGCTCATCATTCCAGCACTTACCGAAGCAGTAAAAAAAGCAATGAGAGCAGAGCAGGAGCACCTTGCATCAACCAGATTCGGCGACTGGCTGTAGCACCGCCGTATAGAGCAGCGATCAGTACACAGATAATAAAGAATAATTGAATCTGATAGCCAAAAATAGCTGTCGGATGAACCAATCCCCAGATTAATCCTGCGGCAAGAAAGCCATTATATAGCCCTTGATTGGCAGCAAGCGATTTGGAAGATTCGGCAAATTCAGGCGTAAGATTGAACGTTTTTAGTGTGCGCGGCTTTGTCCAAAGAAACATTTCCATCACCATAATATAAAGATGTTCAACTGCAACTAATACAACAAAGATGATAGATAGTAGATACATGATTGTTCTCCTTTCTTGTCCAAAGATACTGTTAGTGTAGCAGAATGAATTGCAATCATACATCATTCCACGAAAAAAAGATGCCGTTTAGTTAAGGCATCTTTTTTGCATTACATATGAAGCTAAGTATGAACGATCTATCTGCGAGTACGCTATTAATAATTAGAATAATTCGGCGGCGAAATCGGTTTTTGAATTAAGATTTGGTCGATAATACTACTTTCAACATAATCGTTACGCTCTTTTACCATGGTATGCAAAAGAAAAGCATCTACAAACCACCATATGGCTGTTATAAATGAGCCGAAAAACGTAAGCGTCAAAATCAATTGCGCAATAGCAGAACCTGTTTTGCCCATATAAAAGCGATGTGCTCCAAATATGCCTAAGAAGAACCATAGAATATAAGCTACTGTCATATCTTTACCATAGGCTCTAACTTCAGACTCAAGCAACATGAGTTCACGCGTATCTAACTGACTTTTACGTTGCCAATTGTTATAACTTAATCCCATTTCTATCACTCCTTTACTATCAAAATAGTCGTACCTCTCCATCAATAATGCCATTTTAACAAGATTATCCCATTTAATCTACTGTATTCTACGTTGTTAGATGAGGGAAATATTCATTATATGACATTGATTTTGAAAAAAAAGATGAGAGTAATTATTTCAAATCTCTTTTTCTGCCAATTGTAAAAATAGTTGGTAACTCTTCATTATACATGGTAATATAGACAACGAATTTAAAAATAGATAATATTACCTAGTTCATTTTAACTATTCTTAGGGGGAATAACAATGTCTTTTTGCACAAAATGTGGTACACAGCTTCAACCCAATGAAATACATACTTGTGTTTCTACAGAACAACCGATAGTAAATGCTGCTTCACCAACGTCTACACCATCACCGATATTAACATCAGCAAGAGATCATCTAGCACATGTAGACAAGCATAAGATTTTGAATCTACTCAAAAATCCGATGTCTGCTTTGCAACTAAGAGCAGAAAGCGATCTATTGTACGGAGTTTTAGGATTGGTTGTATCATTGTTAGGTTTTGTTTTGTGGGCATGGTCATTTAAGCATCAATTGATCAAGCTAATGATTTTAGGATTTGGAAGTTTGATAAGTGATGACAAAGAATCATATCGCGAAGCTAGTGAATATTTGCCTATCGTAAATCATATGTTATTGCTAGGTCTGATCTCGTTAATCGTACTGGTAGGTATAACATTTTTATTAGGCAACAAAATGGGATTACATAAATTACATTGGAAAGATAGCATGGTACAGCTAGGCGGATTACAACTTATTTCAGGTATTGGATTTATCGTAGCAGCTCTTATGATGTTCATATCTATCAAATTGTCATTTTTACTATTATTTACTACTTCGCTAGCTGCATTGGTTTTAACATTGGTTGCAGGTATCGAAATGTTCCGTATCCAGCGTGATCGTCTGGCTTTATTTATTGGACTTACTGTATTGATTCAAGTGTGTGCTATTCTGGTTGTCTTTAATTCCTTTGGTAGCGAATTAGTAGAAGAAGCACAACGGATTAGCCGTAATTTATTTTAAAATCATATAGAGCTACTCTAACTTAATGAATAGTGATCCAAGAAAGGATATTACCTGTTATGTATTGTGGAAATTGTGGAACAAAGACACAGCCAGATTGGGTATTTTGCAAAGAGTGTGGTCATCGATTACAACCAGAAGCATCTACAAATGAAATTAGAGAAACAGAACATGTACCTGTAGTTGCCAAGCCAGCACGTCAACCGATTCAATTATCGCGTCGAACCAAATTATGGGGCGGTGTTGGAGCAGGAGTCATTGTGTTGTTGCTAATTGCTTTTCTAGTATTACGTGCAACTTATGGTCCTTCATCTGCGGAAGAACTTGCTCAGCAAATGAAAGAAGCTGTTCAAGCCGGAGATGCGAATACATTAGCCAGTTATTTAGATGATAAAGATTCACCGTTACACCAGTCAGACAAAATATCTTTATTTGCTGAAACGCTCCAAACCGATGATGCTAAAAAAGCATATAACAATGGTATTGTTGAGGCATTAGATCGTGCAGAATATATTCAGAAAGAAAATGCTTCGCTAGCAGATGCAGTGAAAAAACAGATTCGGGAAAGTCTAGGCGGAGGTCAGTGGTTGACACTTGTACCTGTAGAATCATGGCGTGGAACCAAATGGACAGCACATATTGAGCCTGTACAGATTGAAGCGTCTTTACCTTATCTCAATGAAAATCTAACTACTTCGATGACGATTGGTAATGTAGCGGCGCAAGACAATCGTATTCAGGACTTGTGGCCTTCTGTATATACGTACAAAGGCGTAATTCGTGGAGAGTTCGCTGAAGCGCCTGTTACTGATACAGTAGAAGCTTTTAATACGACTGAAAATAATAAAGCGATCTTGGATTATACCCAGCTTGCTTCACTAGAAGTTCAGCTTCCGCCGGTAGAATCGACCATCACATTAAATGATAAACCGATTACAGGTACACCTGGAGATTATCTAGATATTTTACCTGTACCCGCGCAATCCAAATTTGTAGTCACTACACAAGCACAAGGATCAGAGATTACAGGAGAGACCACTCTTCAATCGGGTGAACAAGATCGTTATGATTTGAATACGATTTTGCAGAAGCCGATCGCAGATAAGTCACTAGATCTTATCTATAATGCTTCGACCAGTCTGGCAGAAGCGATTAATACAAGCAACGCCAAAGCAGTCAAAGGTGTTAATCCCAATTCAGATTATTACAATCGTGCCACATGGGAAATGAATAGTTACTTTACGCAACCGAAATATACATTGCAAAAAGTAGTAATCGATCTCGATTCTATTCAAATCAACAAAGAATCGATTGAAATCACAGCTACACAGGTATATACAGCCAAAAATGAAGATGGCACGTCTAATGATAAAAATGTAAGTTGGACTTACCAGATTACCCAACAGCCCAATCAAAAACAATGGTGGATCGATTCTGCATCGACAAGTTGGAGCAATGCAATAAATGCTAAAAATACGATTGAAAAAGCAAGTAGTGCAACGACTACATCAGCAGAAACAGACTCTACAGATCAAGTATCTGCCAATACAGCCTCTACAAGTACGGCATCTACAGATGAAGCATCGTTAGAAAGTGCAGAAGTAACAGATACATCGATTCATGATTTTATGACCGACTATCTAAGCACTTCGGTAGATGCTATCAATGCAGGCGATTTTAGTATGGTTTCTTCATTATTGGATGCAGACGGCCCGGTGTACAAAGAATCATCCAGTTATATCGATCATCTTCAAAGTAAAGGAATCACCGAAGAATTGGTTAGTTCAACTGTCCAATCATTCAAAGCCAATACGGATAATATGTATACTGTACACACTACAGAAACATACAATATTATAGCTAAAGATGGTACAACACAGAAGAAATCGTTCAACTCGGTATATACGCTGAAATTAATCGATAACGAACTCAAAACGTATCAATTGGTTAGCACGAAAGAAATATAATTATCCACAAAGAACCTCTCCTAACATAAATGGAGAGGTTCTTTTTTTGCAGCATGTATTAGACAACGACTGCATAATTTTTAACAAATGAAGGGCGAGGGAAAATAGAAGGTTGCTGTGCAGTAATGCCTTCAGACGTATCCCGTTTACGATGAGCATGGCTGTAAGCTTGAGATTCTTGCCATGCTTTGAAATGCTCTTCCGATGCCCAGAGTGTCATAATGACATACGTATCATCATCAAGCGGACGCATCACTCGAATCCCCACAAAGCCAGGTTCGTCTTCCACTTTACGCGCACGATTGCTAAACCGCTCTTCAAATGCAGATCGACCATCTGCGGTTACTGGAATATTGTTCAGTACAGCATAACTACCACCAATATCCCCACTATGATCCAGCACCTCATATCGTGATGCATTTTCAGTGTGAAAATCCAATGGTTCATCGATCTCTAATACATACCGAGTCTCATCTTCATGTTGCAACGTAATCGTCTGTGGCAATTCAGCCGCTTCAGGAAAATGTTCTTCAAATTGATGCGAGCTAATATAAATATACATCGTGATCCACCTTTCATATTGGGAAAATAGTTCAATATTTTTTAACTATCTTGATAATTACTTGATATTTATAATTTAGCATGTTTATAAGTTCTATCCTATAGATTACCAGTATATACAAATTATAACCTTACATTATAGAAAGAGAGGTAGAATACATGGATAGTCTCTATCATCACATTAACAAATATATGATCCGTATTCCACTTTCCCCTAATTCAATTGCAGAATTACAACCAGATGAGCAAGAGCAATGGTTGAAAAACTTATGCCAAAATACATTATTTAGAGAACAAATTTTGATATCTAGTAAAACACTGTATGACACAATGAATAGTTATTTACTTTCGCCAGATAAATTATCGACTAAGAAAAAACGTAATTTTATATTGTCGATTGCGAAATATGCTAATCGCAGATCAACACGTACGACTCCTTTTGGATTATTTTCTGCGGTAGGTGTGGGTTCATTTGCTTCTCAACATAACAGCCATTTTGATCAGTCCACATTCTATAAAAAAGCTCGAGTGGATTTGGAATGGTTATTTCGCTGTATTCAAAAAATAGAAAAGGAATATGCTACTCATCTTTCTTTCAAATTAAATCCAGCTTGTTATGTAAAAGGAGATCGTGCTTTTTTATTGTACAGTACAGATCATGAATCCAATGATATTCATATTCGTGCAACACCAGTATTTGCATTATTACATCAACAATGTCAGCAATTGACCCGTTTCGATCAAATGCTTGCTATATTACAAGCTCAATATCCAGATACTCCAGCGGATCGAATCCAGATGTATATAACAGAACTTATTAATAAAGAATTTTTGATTTCTAATCTCCGTCCACCGCTAACTGTTCATGATCAATATCAATATGTGATTGATCAACTTCGGATGAGCAGTGTCGACCCTCTCTGGTTAGCACAATTGCAAGACATTCAATCGCAGATTGAAGTGTATAACAATCTTCCTTTGGGAGAAGGAGAACATCTATACATACAACTGTTACAACACATGAATCAGGTGATGAAGTCTACTTCACCGTTACAAGTCGATCTGGGATTAGCAGATGAACAGATCACGCTAGATGAGCAGCTAGCACAAACGATTCCTGAACTTGCGAGTATGCTTACACGATTAGCAGCTCCATTTTCTAAACAATCCACGTACTTGGAAGAATACAAAAATAAATTTATAGAGAAATATGGAGTTGATCGTGAGATCCCTTTGATGGAAATGTTAGATACAAGTTCTGGTATCGGCGCACCTGTATCTTACCAGCAACCTCAAAATGATTTCTATGAAAATGTAAAACTGAATGATCAGTATACAGCACCACTTAAAAATTTCTTTTTATTAAAATATTGGGAAGCTGTCAAAAACAAACATGAGATTCAGTTGAATGATCAGCAATTGCAAGATTATCTGGATCAGGATGTAGATCATCAGGAAGTGCCTGTTTCGTTAGAACTTAACTTTATAGTAAGACAGCATGATGATACTCCTGTTTTGCATTTAGGTCCTAATGTAGGATCGATTTTGGCAGGTAAAACGTTTGGACGATTTTCACATTTATCATCACAAATTACAGATACATTAGAAACGTTACATCAACATGAATTGAGAATTCGTGATGACAATAGCACATTATGTGAATTGAGCTTTGTTCCTAATCAGATTCGTTCAGGTAATGTGACTCGTAATGCCAGTTATCGTCATAAAGAGATGTCTTTATTTACAAATAGCTCCAAATCAGATTCGGAGTCAGTGAGATTAGAAGATATTCGAATTGGAATCGATCAGAATACGTTTTACGCTCGTGATCATAAATCAGGAGATATTATCGTATTTGAATCCAATAATATGTTGAATCCATTAATGAGCAGTAATGCTATTCGTTTTTTACAAGAAATTAATGAACATGGCAAGCGTCAATGGAACAAATTTGTATGGGTAGATCTGTATCAAGATTTTAAATATGTACCAGAAATTAAATATAACGACATTATTTTATCCAGTGAGCAGTGGTATATTACCCAACGCGATCTGGAAATGACAGATAAAACAGATGGCAAAACGTTTGTAGAACAATTTTCTCGATTCCAGCAAAAATACGATATTCCACAGCAATTTTATATTGCGAATTCGGATCATCGTTTATTTATTGATACTCATAATCAACAGACGATGGATATTTTATTTTCAGAAATCAAAAAAATTCAAGATCATGCGCTTCATCTAGTCGCTGTTGAAAAAGATGAGAATCTATTCAAAGATCAGCATGAGCAAAGTTATGTTGCAGAAATCGTAGTGCCACTTATCAAAATAGAACCAGAGCTCACTCGGACTATACCTAATCGTGATCTACAAATGATTGATCTACATCAACGAATCAAAATACCGTTTGATGACTGGTTATTTATTAAATTGTATGGAAAACAATCTCGTGAAGAAGAATTGATTGCTTTTGAAATGGAGCGTTTTTTTACGGAGTTAAATCAGAATTATGATGTTAAACACTTTTTTATGAGATACATGGACCCCAAACCTCATATTCGACTAAGAATAAATAGTCAGACTCAGCAATTGTTAGAGATGTTCCCAATTATCCTTTCATGGTTACAGCAACTGCAACAACGCGATATTGTATCTGATTTTGTTATTGGATCATATGATCGTGAGATTGAGCGTTATGGTGGGGTCGACTTAATGCCTGCTGCTGAATATATATTTTGTATGGACAGCATAGTAGTAGAGCAATTAATCGGAGCAGTTCGTACCAAACAACTGGATATAGATATTGAATTGATTGCGATGATTTCTATTATCACCTATTTAGAGCAAGTAGGTTTGAATTTTGAAAATCAATTGAGCTTAATTCAGCGCAATACAGATCATACTCGGTATCGCCAAGAGTTTAAAGAGAACAAAGACAAGTACCTTCAGATGTGCAATACAGATCGTAATTGGGAAGCATTAAGACAGACCGATTCGGGTCAAAGATTGCTTGAGATTTTAGAACAACGGAAGACTGCGGTTACCCAGTATATTCAACTGATGCAACAGCAACCTGTAGTTACATCAGGTTTGGAAGAAATCATTTCTAGTATTATTCATTTACATTGCAATCGTTTATTAGGGACAGATCGAGAGCTAGAGTACAAGATTATGAACTTGGTAGCTCATACACTTTATGCCCACAGATATCAAAAGACAGAAGGGAATCTATTATGGAAGTAAAAGAACAACTTCATTTTAAAGATATCATTTCTACACTCTGTCAAATGCCCAAAACGCTAAAATTAGTATTTACAATGGAAAAAAAGCTGTTTATCAAAATTGTTATATTGAGCTTGATTACAGGGCTTATTCCTATTGTTTCTTTATATGTATCTCAGGAATTGATTAACTCTTTGGTTCGTATTCAGACAGAATTACAAACAGTTCTTATCATTTTCTGCATCTATATTGCGGTCTCTTTTTTTTCTGATATTATTTCGCAGATTTCGGAATATTATAATACGAAATTTCAGTTCAGTATGAATTACAAATTAAACTACATCATTATGGAAAAGAGTAGCAAATTATCGTTAGAAGATTTTGAAAACCCTGAAGTGTATGACAAATTAGAGCGTATCACTCGAGAAGTTGCCTACAAGCCTTATCAGATTTTTCAGGCGGCAATTACGATGATTACGGCAACCGTTACATTAATATCGGCACTTACATTTTTGATGGTGTGGAATCCTACCATGTCGATGTTGATGTTGCTTGTCCCTGTTATTTCTTTATTTTACTTTTTGAAAATAGGTCAACAAGAATTTTTTATGCAATGGAAACGTACAGGAGAAGAAAGACGTTCCTGGTATTTAAATTATATTTTGACGCATGATTTCTCATTCAAAGAAGTAAAATTGTATCGTTTGAAAGATTATATATTAGAAGGATATTGGACGATCAAAAAGAAATTTATGGCGCAAGATACGTATATTTTGCGTAAAAAAACAACGTTTAATCTGATCTATGAAGTACTAGTCCAGCTTGTAGGTGCTGTTGTCATTGTGGTTGCTATCTTGGCAGCCTACACTGGAAAAATCATGGTCGGTAATGTGCTAAGTTATATCCGTTCTGTAGGCTTAGTTCAGAGCAATTCTCAAAGTATTATTAACAATATTTATTCTATTTATAATAGCAATTTGTATATGAATCAATTGTTTGAGTTTTTGGAGTATAGAGAAGAACATACCAACGATGATCAGACGACCGAAAGATTAGAACAAGCTATTTATGCAGTCGATATCCAAGATGTTAGCTTTCAGTATCCGAGTAGCGAACAATGGTCTTTGCAACATGTTCAATTATCTTTTCGTGCGGGAGAACGGGTTGCGATCGTAGGGCCGAATGGTTCAGGAAAAAGTACATTGATCAAATTGTTGGCAGGTTTGTATCAAATTCAAGAGGGAGATATTAAATTAAACGATACTTCTATCAAAAAGCTAAATCAAGAAAGTTATATGCAACAAATGGCTGTCTTATTTCAAGATTATATGAAGTATGAAATGACGTTACAAGAAAATATAGGATTCGGTCAAATTACAAAAATGGATCAAACAGATCAAATTAAAAAATCACTTCATAATGTACGTGCTGACTTTTTGAAAAATCAATCGGATTATGATTTAGATATGCAATTAGGATTGTGGTTTGATGAGGGTCGACAATTATCTGGAGGACAATGGCAAAAAGTAGCTTTAGCTCGGACATATTTTAGAGAAGCATCGCTATATATTTTAGATGAACCCAGTGCTGCACTTGACCCAATAGCGGAGAAAGAAACATTTGATACGTTTTTCAAACTGTCACGAGAAAAAATAGGAATCTTTATTTCGCATCGTCTTATTGCAGCTCAACAAGCCGATCGGATTATCGTTATGGATCAAGGAAAAGTAGTCGGGCAAGGTAAGCACAATGAGTTAATGCAAAATTGCCCTATTTATAAACATATGTATGAATCAGAAAATTATGAGATCGATACAAGGGGGGAAGCCGAATGGAAAGAAGCGCTGTAACCGATATTCAATTCGATATAGTTGCTACAGTTAAAGATATAGCTACACGTATGAAGCAGTATGATTCTTTACTACAAGTCGTGAATCACCCTCGTCAGCAGTTATCTGTTAATGGACAATCGATTAATCCGTGGAATCCTCTTACATTAAGTCATGGGATACCTGGCGTCTGTATGTTATATGCGGAGTTACATGCTCATTTTCCAGAAGAAGGTTGGGATGAGGTTGGACATCAGTATCTGTCTATTTTGGTCAATGAAATCACGCAGCAAGGAATCCATAGTAGTTCTATGTTTTCAGGTGCAGCTGGTATTGGATTAGCAGCTATTTGTTTATCACAAAACTTTCAGTACTATCATAAATTTATCGAACGTATAGATGATTATTTGTATAATCATATTCCTGAAATGATTGCCAATTGTCAGCAACGAGATGTGTTTATTAGTGATTACGATGTAATTGAAGGATTAAGCGGAATTGCTAACTATTTATTGGTACATCCAACAGATGAACGGATTCAGCAATTACAGACGAATGTTTTAGAGTATTTGATTCAACTTAGTCAGGACAAAGAAGTGAAAGGCTTACAAGTACCAGGCTGGTATATTCCTTCTGCTCATCAATTTACAACACAAGAAAGTGAACTCTATCCAGATGGTAATTTTAACTTGGGATTGTCTCATGGAATCGCGGGTCCTTTATTAATTTTATCCAAAGCTTGGAAACAAGGAATACGACTTCATGGACAAGAGCAAGCTATCCGTAAAATGGCAGATTTTTTGTTACAGTTTGCTAGTGAAGACAATGGTCATTTATTTTGGAAAGGATTTATTAGTTGGGATGAATATAAAGCCGGTCATGCTTCAACAGAGGAAAGTTTTAGAAGAGATGCATGGTGTTATGGTAATCCAGGAATAGGACTCGCTTTGTGGTATGCAGGTACAGCTTTGGAAGAATCATTATATCGTGATCTAGCTATTACCAATCTAAAAGAAACTGTTAAAGATATTCATAGTATTTTTTCACCTACCTTTTGTCATGGTTATGCTGGTATTTTGCAAATTTTACAAACGATTGATAAACAATCCACTGTACCGCAGTTTGAAAAGGAAATTGAGATCGTAAGCAAAACGATTATTAATTTTTATGATAAGCAGTATTTATTTGGATTTCATAATTATGAGCATTTTGAAAATAGTGGATTGGTGCCTGTTGATTATATAGGCTTGCTAGATGGGGTTACAGGCGTGTGCTTACCATTATTGGCAGTAGAACTTACACAAATGACACCCTGGGATCAATCGTTTTCATTATAATTACAAATTAGGAAAAATATGAAATCTTGATAGAATCTTGATAAATGGTTCTTATAATAAGGGTATCCCAAAAGAAAGGAGCTAACCCCAATGGCTAAATTCAACGATTTCGATCTTGATTTGGTTCAAACACCTAAACCATCTACTCAAATTGAACCACAATGGAAAAGTCAAAGTTTCTGTACGCCTGGATGTGTAACTGGTGTTCTACAAACATGTTTCATTCAAACTGCAACATGTAATTGTCATATCAGTAAATAATATGCTACAGGTATACATACATATGTATACACATAAAGGATAGAATATATCATTCCCGAACTATACTCTATCAGATAGCGAGTGAGAGGAAGAATACGAACCAGATTTCTAGGGGAGTGGTCTTTTATCTTCACTCGCTTTTTTTATCTTAGTTTTCTATAAAGGAGAGAAATAATGATGAACAAAAAATGGTTTTGTTTTTTGGGACTGACTGCTGTGTTTACTTTATCAGCATGTCAAAGTATAGATGAATTTACACACAAGGTCGTTACAGAAACGCAAAAAACAGCCCATTATACGGTGGATTCCGACTCTGCTCATACCACTACTATTCAACAACTGATAGATGAAGGAAAAGTAGATCAGTTTGTATTTGAAGATAAAACGTATCAATTACAAGACAAAGTGAATAACAGCAGTAAAGGATCACTGATCGGAACGATAAGTCAGAGTTATTATGTTGATCAAAATGGAAAACGATGGACTGATGATGAACTTAAAAAACCGTATGTATATAAAGATCCTAAAAAGATCAGAGAAAAAAAACCAATGGTTTATGGATCTGTCTACAGTCTTACATCGCAAAACAAACAAGATAGACAAGAAATTATCGTAGATTTCAATCATCAATTGTATAAAGCTACTTTAATTTCACAATCGTAAAGCATCATCTGTCAATCGATAGATATAAAAGAGAGAGGGAAACAATATGACAACTAATCTACTTGAAATTGAGCATCTTCAAAAAACATTTGGTAAAGAAAAAGCGGTAAAAGACGTATCCTTTCAAGTTCAAAAAAATAGCATTTTCGGATTGTTAGGCCCTAATGGTGCAGGTAAATCGACAACTTTAAAAATGCTAACCGGTTTGTTACACCCTAGTGCGGGAAATATTATATTTGATGGGCATCCTTGGAGTAGAAAAGATTTAAAACAGATTGGAGCACTTATTGAAGCTCCACCTTTGTATGAAAATTTAACAGCTTACGAAAATTTGAAAGTACATGCCACTTTATTAGGCCTTCCAGATCAACGTATTGTTGAAGTATTAGAACAAGTAGATATGACACGTACAGGTAGAAAGCGTTCTGGACAATTTTCGATGGGGATGAAGCAACGATTAGGTATTGCAATTGCTCTAATTAATCATCCTACACTACTTGTATTGGACGAACCGACAAATGGACTTGATCCTATCGGAATTCAGGAACTTCGAGCATTGATTCGTTCTTTTCCACAGTCAGGGATCACTGTAATTTTATCCAGTCATATTTTATCAGAAGTAGAGCAAATAGCAGATCATATTGGGATTATTAGCGATGGTATTTTGGGATATCAAGGTGTAGTGAATCCTGATGAAGATATGGAACAGCTATTTATGAATGTTGTGAAAGAGAGCAGAGAGAAAGCAGGTGTCGTTGTATGATCTCATATGTAAAGTCAGAGCATCTTAAATTTAAAAGAACCTTTTCACGTAAATTATTAATTGCTGTTCCTTTATTTAATATTGGCTTTTCTTTTTTTATGAATCCTTCTTTTTTAATTACCAATACATTTAACTGGTGGTCTATTCTTTTTGTGCCGTTAACGATTGCGATTCTATGTTCGTTGTCTCACCAAAAAGAACAAAAAGCTGCAAATTATAATGGTATTTTTACGTTACCTGTATCCTTACCAGCTATCTGGTATAGCAAAAATATCGTTATTGCTCTATATATGCTAGTCATGCTTTTATTTTTTATTATTGTTATGTCTATAATCAGTATATTACTTCCGGGGTATTCTACACCTTATATCAAAATTGTTGAAGCTAGTGCTGTATTATGGATATCTACATTATGGCAGATTCCTTTTTGTTTGTTCCTAGCCAAACGGTGGGGATTCGTAGTCACTTTAGTCGTGAATATAGCAGGTGGGTTCTTACTAGGTATAGCTTTGGCAACACACTTTCAATGGTGGATAAGCCCCTGGAGTTGGTCTATTCGTATGATGAGTCCTATAGTAGGTGTTCATCCTAATGGAGTCCCTTTAGCGGTAGGAAGCCCTTTATGGAATCTACAAGTAGTTCCAGTCGGGTTGGTACTATCGATCTGCTTGTTTATTATTTTAATGGTCTGGACTGCGAGCAGTTTTAATCGCGTAGCAACAGCTTCTGTGAAACAGCAAGGAGGAGTCTAACATGATATTATGGAGACATTTGGTGGCAGATATTCAAAAAGTAAAACATACTGCTTTTTTATGGGCACACCTTATCGCTCCCTTAGTAGGATCAGGGCTTTTTCTCGCATATATCAGTGGTCGTGCTTCAAAGCCACTGAATACATATTCTAACTTCCTTGAAGCCATTGGTGTGATATTGCCTTTGGTGATTAGTATTTTGTGCGGTATAGTAGCTTCTCAAGAAGAGAAAGCAGGCAAATTTCAAGTGTTGTTAGGAAGTTCGATACGGAGAGAAACGAATTATATTAGCAAATTATTGTTTTTGATGTTAGGCAATATTTTTGCTATTTTGCTAGCAGTGCTTACGTTTGTGTTAGGTATGAAATATATTTTGCATATCCCTAATATTCCTTACCTTGTTTTTTTTCAAGGAGCAGGATGGTTGATTGGTAGTAGTGTTATACTATATATAATCTATTTATGGGTAAGTTTTACATTTGGATTAGGTGCTTCTAGTTTGTTAGGTGGTTTAGGATTGTTGGTCTCTGCACTGATGATTACAGGGTTGGGTGATGGCATATGGAAATACATACCCTGGGCATGGGGCGTTCGATTTGCAGATACTATAGGAGTATTGCAACTAGGCGATTTTAATTCAAATATTAAATCTGCGGTGCGAGCCGAGTTTGAGCAAGGGCAAATTATATTTATACTACTAACGATCATCTTATTTGTTGTGAGTATCGTATGGTTTCGAAAATGGGAAGGTAAAAAGTTTTATGAATAGTTGAGGTGTATAACCATGGCGAAAATATTGGCAATTGATGATGATAAAGATATTCTCACTTTAATTCGTAATATTTTGCAACGTGATCATCATCTTGTTTCTATTGAAGATCAGGCTGAATCTTTAACGATTGATAAGGTACAAGGATATGATTTGATTTTACTCGATGTCATGATGCCGAATATGGATGGCTTTACATTTTGTAAAAAAATCCGTTCATTTGTTGATTGCCCTATTTTATTTTTAACTGCCAAGTCGGAAGAAGAAGACATTGTTCAAGGTCTTATGAACGGCGGCGATGATTATATTACCAAACCTTTTGGAGTACAGGTACTTAGTGCTAGAGTGAATGCTCATTTAAGACGAGAACACCGAGATCGAACAGGTTCCAAACAAACGATTTCTGGATTCACTTTCGATTTTGATAGTAAAGAAGTGTGGTTTGCAGAGGAAAAGTTATTGTTAACAAAAAATGAGTATAAAATATGTGAATTTCTTGCCCGGCATAAAGGTAGAGTTTTTACGCGTGAAGAAATTTATGATGAAGTGTATGGTCTAGATGGAAATGCACTACATTCTACGATAACAGAATTTATTCGGGCTATACGTAAAAAGTGTAAAGCTTGTAATGAGATCCCTATAAAAACAGTCTGGGGTGTAGGATATAAGTGGGAATAAAATCAAAGCGTCATTATCGCAGAACAACAATGCGTAGAGAATTATTCAAATATATCTCTGTACTAGGTATTAGTTGTGTAGCGATGATTATATTGTATTTAATTTTTACATGGGCAGCGATGGCAATAGGATTTATTTTGCCTGCCAATTATAATGAACAATACATTAATCAGATCGCACCCAAAGTGAAATCTGCAAAAACAGTTACTGAAAATATTATTCCGCCCGGTTCTCTTTATATCGTGGTAGACAAACAAAATATGAACAAATTCTACGGCAATATGGAAGAGAAAGATATAGAAGTAGCTAAAAAAGTAATAGAGGGGCTTGTTCCTACGTATTATGGACAAAAAGTGTATACGGTCATTGAGCGAACTCAGGATTATTGTGTGATCCAATCATATCTACGTCCACAATTCAGCTCGCCTGTTCTCAAAAAATATTTACCCGACTTTGAGTGGTCCAGTATCGTTATTTTAATAGGTATGATTATTATTGCTGCTTTTATTATTACAACGATATTTGCAAAACAATTCAGCCAAAATCTAAATGTACTGAGTAAAATGACCAAAAGTATAAAAAATCAAGATTTAGATTTTGAACAAGAACATTCCAATATTCAGGAATTTGATGATGTTATGGTATCTCTGATCGAAATGAGAGATGCACTTAAAAAATCGTTAGAAGCCCAATGGAAGTTGGAGCATACCAAAAAAGAGCAGATTGCTGCTTTGGCTCATGATATTAAGATTCCAGTTACGATCATCAAAGGAAATGCAGAACTGTTATCATTATCAGAACAAAGTGAAGAGCAATCTTTATATACACGTTATATTTTAAGTGCAGGCAATAAAATTGAACAACATATTCGTTTGTTGATTATGATGTCCAAAACGGAAGAAGCGCTTGTTGTTCAAAAAGATACCGTTCCTTTATCAGCATTCGTAAATAATTTAGTTGAAGACACTAGAGCATATAGTAAGTGCAAATCTGTCGAAATTGTACACGAAACCAATCAACAAAGTGATGTCGATATTTATGTAGATCAACCGTTATTGCATCGAGCATTAATGAATATTTTGACTAATGCGGTTGATTATACGCCAGAGCATAGCCAAATTATGCTTCATATCGTATATCAAAATCAAAGAGTCTTTTTTACAATTACAGATCAAGGTGAAGGTTTTTCGCCAGAAGCATTAGAAAAAGGTGTGCAATTATTTTATAGAGGCGATAAAAGTCGAAACTCTGATGGACATTATGGAATGGGGTTAACTTTTGCAGAATACGTTATCAAATTGCACAACGGTACACTACTTCTCCAAAATGATGCCATCACAGGTAGTGGACAAGTGAAAATTGATTTAAATGTAAGTTCTGTACTCTAACCGAAATAGATGGTTCTTCCAATAGGTATAAGCTACTGTAACAGATATTTGTATTCTAATTGCAATCTGACTAGTATGATCCCCGACTAAAGTCCAAATCACAAAACCGTCCTTAGGCGGTTGGAAAGAGGACGCTTATTTTCTATGATATAAGAAAGAGAATAAGAAAGAGGAGATCAATGATGAGAAAATTGTATCGTTCGAATCGTGATAAATATGTTAGTGGTTTAATCGGTGGAATGTCAGAAAGTTGGAATATCGATGCAAGTCTGTTACGGATTCTATTTGTGATTAGTGTGTTCGCTACGAGTGGTGCTAGTTTACTGGTGTATGTACTTGCTTTATTATTTGTACCCAAAGAATCAACGTATTAATGCATCATAATTAAAAGTGATCAAAAGTCGCATTTTCTTCTACAAGTAGAAGAGTGCGATTTTTGATTTGTGTAATTATTAGAATATTGATAAGCCTTTTCTAACTTTCTCCATGTTCTCTATTGATAAAGTAGCTATGCCATCTATGCATTAATCTGCCTGATAATTTAATATAGTATCTGCTCATATGCTATACTATGGAATGGAAATCCCGGCAGATTCATGCGCTGTCACCATCAAGAGGAGGAAAGTTATGAAATCAAAATATTTGGCGGGTGGATCTTTAGCGATTATGGCGCTTGGATTTATAGCCACTCTGTTTTTTCCAAAAACAACGCTATTGTTAATTATTCAAGGCGGTTTTGAAGCCGGTCTTGTCGGAGGGATCGCAGACTGGTTTGCGGTGACTGCTCTATTTCGTCATCCACTCGGTATTCCGATTCCGCATACATCACTTTTAACTCGTAATCGGGATAAGATTATCCGTTCTTTGATCTCGGCGATGGAGAATGAACTGTTAAACAAAGAAAGTATCGAAAATAAATTGCGTCAATTCCGTATTTTTCCGTTTGCACTTTCTATGTTGACCCGTCAATTGGGCAAAAAGAAAATACGGCGTGAGTTATTAAATATGATGATTCCACCGATCGAACGGTTGCCTCTTGAACCGGTTGCTGCTTTTATCGGTAAAGGATTAGCAAATTATACGCAAAAAGCAGATTTGCAATCGGCTGCGACAACGGTGTTAACGAATGCACTTAACGAGCGTTATGATGAGAAAGCATTAGACCATATTTTAAAAGAAGTAAGAACATGGGCAGCACGTCCACAAAGTCGTGATACGATGGGTAAAATTGCTCACGAACAATTAGCAAATGTGAATATGGGCGGACTAAAAGGATTTGCTTTTCAAGCTTTTGCAGGCATGATGAATGAAGAGAGTCTGGGTAGTATTTTGCAAAATATGATTATTTCCGGTGTAGGTAAATTGCAGGAAAAAGATAGCGAATACCGCGAAGCAATTATCCGCGAACTACGTATCCAGATGTTCCAGGTTGTTGATGAAGAAGATAACTGGATGAAGATCAAAGACTGGACAGCAGAGCTAATACAAGGCGAATTTGCAAATACATTTATGATCGAGCGTCTGGAAGAATTGCGTCGTCTATTGGTATCTATGTTAGAGCAAGAACGAGATGGCGGTGGTCGTCATGTATTTGCGATCTATCGTTCGATTATTCGTGATCTTGGCAAAGACCCGCAAAAAGTTGCTGTATGGGAAGATCGTTTGCTACAAGGCATCATTCGTACAGTAGAGAAAAACCATTATCGTATCGGAATTTTGGTCAAAGAAAACTTAGACCGAATGGACGATGCGCCACTTGTCTATATGTTAGAAGAAAAAGTAGGACAAGATTTACAGTGGATTCGTGTCAATGGTGCTGTCTGCGGTTTCTTAGTCGGTATTGTATTATCACTGATTCAATTGATTTGATCTATACCCCCAAAAAAAGGTATCTTCGCTGTTATATACAGTAGAAGATACCTTTTTTCTTAATTATTTTTTAACTGATCCCAAATCTTATTGATCTAAAATCGACAGACCGCGGAAAGCTAATGATTCGTAAGGATGTAGTGTTGCTTTTTGCGCAGATTTTAGTAGCTGTGCGATTTCTTCAGAATGTTCTCCATGTGTAGCGATGATGAGTTCGGATTGCTCAATACGTTCTACCAGTTGATCGGGTAGTTGAAGCTCTGTCGATGATTTGGAGAAGTTAAGAATAATCAACCAGTGCTCATCGTTCCACTCACGAGTATACGCGAAAATATACGGATCATCTGAAAGTTCACAAGCGTATTTACCATAGATTAATGCAGAACTTTGTTTGCGAATGTCAATCAATTGACGGTAAAAATGAAAGACCGAGTCTGGATCTTCAAGTTGCTGGGCAACATTGATTTCACTTTTGTTTGAATGAGCAGGTATCCACGGTTCAGCAGTCGAGAAGCCAGCATGTTCACTATCATCCCATTGCATCGGGGTACGTGCATTATCCCGAGCTTTGGCACGAATACGCTCCATAATAACTTCAGGATCTTCGCCTTTATCGTCTACCATTTGTTTGTAATATCCTTGAGCTTGTTGTTCTTTCACATCTTCGATCGTTTTCATATGTTCGGCATTGGTCATACCGATCTCATCACCTTGATAAATATAAGGTGTACCACGTAAAGTGAGCAAGAACATCGCTAGCATTTTGGCAGAGTCTGCGCGGTATTCTCCTTCATGCCCTAGATAGGAGACTAGGCGAGGGTGATCATGGTTACTGAGATAGATTCCCATCCAACCTTGTCCGTAAATATCTTCTTCCCATTTGGCGATAATTTCTTTGAGATCATGCAGTGACCATTCTTTGCTTTGCCACATATCGTCATCTGCATCACAGACTTTGGACGCTTCGATCATTAATACCATATTCATTTCTTCACGTTCAGGGTTGGTATATAATTTGACGTCTTCGATCGATACACTAGAAGCTTCGCCTGCGGTAAACATTTTATAATTTGAAAAGACTTCAGTATATAGCTCATGCAAGTACTCATGTATACGTGGTCCATTTTTATAAAATTCTTCAGCATTTCCTTGTAATTTGTTAGATGGTGGGGCGTCTGGAAAGCTTGTATCTTTGGAGATCATATTTACAGCATCAATCCGGTAACCATCGATCCCCAAGTCTAGCCAAAAGCGCATCATGTCTTGCATTTCTTGACGTACTTTAGGATTTTCCCAGTTTAGATCAGGTTGTTTTTCACTATACGAATGTAAATAATATTCATTGGAGTTTTTGTCTAATTTCCACATCGAATCGCCGACATAAGAAAGCCAGTTATTCGGTTCAGACCCATCTTCTTTGGGAGCACGCCAAATGTAGTAATCGCGATAAGGGTTATCTTTGGAAGAAAGAGCTTCTTGAAACCATGGATGTTGATCTGAAGTATGATTGACAACCAGATCCATAATTAACTTCATGCCACGATCATGTACCTCTTGCAGTAATGTTTTCCAATCGTCCATCGTGCCGTATTCCGGCTGTATCTCTCGGTGTTCTTGAATATCGTATCCATAATCAGCATTAGGAGAAACATAAACAGGAGTGAGCCATAATATATCTACTCCAAGTTGTTGTAAGTAATCCAGCTTCGACCGAATTCCGGGAATATCGCCAATTCCATCATTATTGCTATCCATAAAGCTACGAGGATAAATTTCGTAAACAACACTTTCTTTCCAGAATTCTGGCTTCATAATCGTCTTCATTTGTCGGTCTCCTGTTCTGTTGTAACATAGGCAGTTACTTACTGAGTATTACCCTTTCAAACATAACAACAATCGCAGGCGGTCTAAAAGAAATAACGGTTTGAGTAGAAAGTATTCTTTATATGTATATTTGTATTATTACTTCTATATCACTACATCGTAGAAAAGCAAAACCTCTCTCCGCACGATTGGCGTAAGAGAGGTTCTTTGTTATACATCTATTATTGTTAATTACCCATCAAGCGTACTTCATGTAAAGTAGGCGTATACCAATTATTTGGATTGTTATGGAGTACAGCATTGACCATATTAATTCGTACATAACGAGCAGTGAATGAAACCGCATCTGTTGTAAATCCATAGGTTGTATTGGTGGTGCGGTCGATCGTAGTGTAATTTACACCATCGGTACTGTACTCGATTTTGTATTTGTAATAAGCTTCAGAACCTTTGTACATAAACCAGGAGATATCGACTTCGCTGATCTTTTTGGCAGACCCTAGATCGACTTGCCACCAAGCAGGCCATGTGGCCGAAGATGCTGCCCAAGACGTCTGAGCATTACCATCATTGGCATTGGTAGTTGCAGAAGAAGAAGCGGTCGAGATCGCTGTAGCAGGCTTGCCTAGAGCATGATTCGTCAGAGCAGGCAGAGTCACTGTACCTGTAGCGGCATCCATATTCCAACTACTATACCAGTTGAGTGTCGCTGTACTGTTGCTATCATTTAATGTCAAAGGCAACCAGATAAACTTATGGTCACTTAAGTTTAGTGGATTCCAGCGATCCCCCATATAAATATAGCTTGTACCTGCGCTACCTGTAATCGTTGCAATCGAATGAATCTGTGTGGCATACGCAGAAGGATCGCCAAAAGGAGACAGCGCCGACCATGTTCCTGTTATCGAAGAAGACGTTGCATAACTGCCTTGATTCGGATACCAGCCCGAAGCCTGAGAAGTAAATAGATAATATTTGCTTCCTTTTTTCACAACCGCAGGCGCTTCCCGGTAAGCACCTTCGAACACCCAGCCTACAAAAGAAGCCACTCCTGTATAATCATCAGTTAGGCGGAAGATGGCCATTGAGTTGTTGGCACCGCCATTATTTTGACGGGATGCTGTAATTAGATAAGCTTTGTTATCTGTATCTACAAATACCGTCATATCACGGGATTCATAATCAAGTGGACGAAAGCTTCCTTTATACGTAAAATTGCCATCCGGTGTATCGCTAGTGGCGACAGCTACACGAGCTAGTGAGTAATCACTACCATTTTCATAGTGTGCCCATAGAATATACTTTTTGGTTGTTGCGTTGTAGATGACTTTGGGGCGTTCAATTTTGCTAGTATTGAGTTCGGTTGCGGAATTTTTGGTGAGGATACTATTACCAAACTTCCAATTTTTGAGATCGGTAGAGGTATACACATTTACTTTATCAAAAGTACCATTGGTCGCATGTTCACCGTACCAGTAATATGTAGAACCGACTTTGAGAATATTACCACTGTTCGCTTGAATCGGGTTCCCTGCGATGTCTGTCCAGTTGCCACCATTGGTAATCGTAACACTTGCAGCCTGAGTAGACGTTCCCCCAATACCGATTCCAGTGATAACAAGTGCCAGACTCAGCCACAACATAACGGTTTTGCGTGAGAATTGCCAAGAGATTTGTAAAATAATAAAAACCTCCTTCGGTCATTCTAAGATAGCCTCGATAGCAAAAGAAGCGAGACTTCAAGTTTATTTTAGATATTTTTGTAAGCGTTTACAATAAAATAATAGCGAAATGTTGACATAAAAATACAGTAGCTAAAGATTGCGAATGGTGGTTATAATCTATTTTGGTAACATATTCTATAATAGAAAAGAGAAGGAGGGTAGTCTAAATTGCACCATTTCAATATACAACAATATACGTTAAATGCTGTACAATGCTAACTTGCTGTCTGGACAATAAAATATCATATCAGTCTCAAGCTTTATCGCAGAAGCGAGACGATTAAAGGGGAAACGTAGAAACACATGAATAAGCACAATACTACTCCGATACATAGGATTCGGAAAATAGCTCTATCCGCACTATTAATCAGCAGTCTCACGTTATCATTCGCGTCCACAACATGGGCAGCCGCCAGTAAAATCTATGAGTACGATATCAATGGAAGACTCTCCACTACGTATACCACGACCGAGAAGACCACATTTACGTACGATACCAATGGAAATCTATTACGCAAGCACGTGGAAAAAGGGGATTACAGCAGTAAAGTCAATCCAGCAGGAACTATTGCTAAAGCCACTTCTGTATCTACAAATGTGTCAACCGAATCATTTGATACACCATCCATAGCTGAAAATGGAACAGATACCTCTCTTTTAGATCCTTCTATTACACCGCCACCCTTATCTATACCTAGTAAACAAGACTTACCTATCCGCTCGAAACTTCATAGAGTCATTTATCAGCAAGCAACAGCAACTATTCAAATCAAGGGATGGTATTTAGATCCTATAGGTATTGCTCAAGTTCAAATTCATGTAGATGGTGTGGACGTAGGAAGAGCAAATATGGGAAGTGCACGTTCGGATGTAAATCAAGCATATCCTGATTACAATAATCCATTAGCCGGCTTTGATCAGCAAGGAATCGAAATTGTAACTAAAGGCCTGCCACATAAGGAAAAAGATAAAGTAACAGGAAAAATGAAGATTATCGCAGATTCTTTCGATCATAAGATTAAAGTGGTTATTGTAAATCAAAAAGGCGAGAAGACCACCATAAATCAAGTATTGACTGTTTATTTGAATAGATAAGGGGAATATATCGAAAATGATCAATCAAGTTACTCAAAAATATATTATGTTCGTTGTAGCACTTGTCCTGTTATTAACAACTGTAGTTAGTCCTGCGTATGGAGCTACTACAAAGTCTACCAATCTTAACAAATCATTGCTTTCAGTTAAACCACCTAGTAAAACAATTGGTGAGATAAAATTAAAACCGGATCAATGGACAACGGTAGCCAAAAATGTATATGGAGATGTTTATCAAGAAGCAGATCCTGAATTGAAAGAAATCAAATCTAAACTAAGCGAAATTCAACAACCTCAAATGCAAAGTTTTTCTGCTTTTTCTCGTTCTTTAAAAGCATCAACTACAGAAGTGCCAAGTGAAATGAGCTTAGAACAAGTGTATGAAGTGATGGATATAGGTGCAGAACCTGTTGATGTCTATTGGATTGAATACTTATATCGATTAACAGGAATAGAACCTATTGATTTGTGGAATAGGCACCACGAAGAAAATAAAACGTGGGAGCAAATGGAGCAATCCTACTCTTCAAAAAATACAGAAACTTTAATGCCGAATGTAAATGAAGATGTATATTCTTCTGATGAAGAACAGTATCATGTCCAACAGCCTAAGCTACAAGCAAATACGAGTACTGCTTCTAATATGACTCTATCTGCCAAAATTGCGAGTGCTATTGGAGATGTTACAGAGAATCAAAATATTCAAGATTTAGGCAAGCAAGAGTATGCAGATCATGCAGTAGATGCTGAAGATATTAGTACTTCTACAGGTAGTCTTAGTTGGAAATCTACTCAGATCGCATTACCTGGTCGAGATGGTTTGGATTTGAATATAGGTATCCGTTATGATTCTATGGATACTTCTCCATATACACGTGGAGCTTCGGATACACTTTCTGCCAAAATGTATAAGCGAAGTTTTAGCTATGCTAGAAACGATCTAGGAATGGGATGGTCTTTTCAATTTCCATCTATTGAAGGGGCGGATATTAATGGGAACAGCTCAAGAATGGTTTATCATTCAAGTAATGGAGCAAGTTATGTAGCTCATTTTATGTCCAATAGTTATGTAGACATTAAAGCTGAAAGTGGTACTCATTTACGTTTTGTTTTAGATCCAGAGCGTGCTTTTACAAATGGTCAATACAAATCTTATTATTATGTTGAGCATATTGATGGTAAAAAAGAATATTTTAGTGCAGAAGGTATGTTGATAGGAGAAACAGATCGATACGGGAATACGATCAAATACAACTATCAATCTCGCACTGTGAATGGTGATTCTCCTGGCTATGTTTTATCTTCTATCACAGATACTTTGGGTCGGAAAGTAACTTTTGATTATGAGACTACTTTAAATCAAGGTTCTGAATTTCAAGGAGAAAATATTGCAGTCACCGTATATAATCTTCAAGGTCAAGCAACGCAAAGAGTAGTATATACTAAAAGCAGAGTACAGATATTTAAGGATGGAGTCTCAGATGGATATGTTCCATTACTTCAAAGTATTACTAATAACCTGCAAGAGAAACAGTCATTTCAATATAGTAATGTTATAGCATCATTTCGTTTCAAAAGTACGAAAAAATATGCAGAGGAACCTTACTTTTTATTAAATCAAGTTAATTATCCACGTTCGATAACTCATTATAGTTATGAGACGGTTATGCGTGGTAAAAAGGGAGATTCGATTGAGTATAGAATCAACTCAAGATCAGATCAGTTACTTAAATCTGATGGGAATGGATCAGATACAGTAAATCGTATAGATTATACGTATGTGGGTGACTATACAAATTTCCCTAATCGGTATGGGAATGGTAGCCCGGAACAACTTGCTTACCGCTATTCACAAACAGCCCATATTCGTAGCAATACATTATCTGGAGACTTTACAAATACTACGACATATAGTGGAGATCATTTAGTACAGTCTACAGAAAAGCGTTCTTCAAAAGGCGAATCTATTGTATCTAATAATCTAGTCTTTGATGCAACTTATTACTATAATCCAACCAAAACTCAAACTATCCAACAAGATGCAGATGGAACGATTACTCGTACAAGTGAAAATAAATATACTGATTGGGGCGAAATTCAAAGTCAGACAGATGCTTTGACAGATAGTGATTTCAATAATGCTACGACTAAAGCACAACATACCGTAAATTATACGTATCAAGATCAATATAAATTATTAACCAGCAAGTCATGGTACCAAGATGCTAACAAACCTGTGAGTGAAAAGTACACCTACACCGCAGACGGTCGACCACAAAGTATAACGAATGCTGCTGGTGAAACGACAACGTATAGTTACGAAGCTTCCCCTTTGAATGCTCATCAGATTCAAAAGGTGATCGTATCCAAACCTGTCCGTTCAGGAGTAACATCTACCACCACAACAGCGTACGGAGAAGCGACGAACTATGCTTATCCGACAGAGCAGACACAAAGCATAACCAATACAGCCAAAGATGGTAGCAAAAATACACAAGTGATTCGTCAACAAACGAAGTACGATATGGGTACAGGCTTACCTACCCAACAAATCGACAGCAACGGCAAAGCCACGATCACAACATACGATGCGCTAGGTCGTCCGGTCAAAATCGTTTCGCCATCTATCACCAACTTGGATGGAACCACCTATGCGGTAGAAGATCAATATGGCTATACCAATCGTGCGTATAGCACAGAAGCCGATAGCACCAATGCAGGCATCTTAACGATGCGTGTCGATGCGATTCGTCAATACACCAACACGGCTACAGGAGCCGTTACCGTACTGAGTCGTCAATCATCGTACTATGATGGATTTGGATTTTTGCGAGTGGATGAGACGTACAACGAAAGTAACGGCTGGACGCGTTCTCAGTATCATCCTGATGATCAAGGACGCGCCATTTATGCGATCGATCCACTAGGGAATACGCAGACCGCTAGTTATGACGCATGGGGACAACAAGCCGAAGCGACCGATCCATATGGCAACCTGTATATTACGTCCAACCATATGACCCAGCGGAAAAACAATCATTTTGCGATTGCCGCCGCCGATATATCCGCTTATCGTGCGAATGCAGATAACCGTAGTATCCGTCTCAATGCAGTGGAACAATCTTATGATGTCTACGGCAATCTAGCGACGACAACTGCATTCAAAGACGGCGCTTCTCAAAGCCAGCCGATTCAAGAAAGCTACACTTATGATCTACAAGGCAACATCCTAAGTTATACCGATCCGAACCAGACGAAAAACAGCAATGGAGTCACCAGCAACTATTCCTACGATGCTCTGAACCGACTCACGGCTGTGCAAGATGGGATCGACCAGACGACTCGTTATGCGTACGACGGTACAGGCGGGCTAACGAAGATCACTGTGAACGACTCTGCTGGCAAAAGCGAAACATTATACACCAAAGCCTACAACGAAGCTGGACAATTGACCGACAAAACCGATACGTCAGGCAAAAACACAGCCAATAGCTACAGCTCTCGTGGCTTAGTCGAAGAAATGCGAGATCGCAACGGAACAATAACCAACTACCAGTACGACGAACGAGGTCAACGTACGGTAGCGACACTAACCGCAACCAACGGCAATACCTTACAAACGAAAACTATTTTCGGTAGTGGAGGTAACATCCTAACCGACCGACACGAACTGTATCTGAACGGCACCAAGACGGCTACTCAGACCAGTACAATCGACAAACAAGACCGGATCACCAGCCTAACTTCCACAGGCACGAACCAATACAGTTCCCGTCTGGACGTCGCTTACGATACGCTTGACCGCATTACCAATCAAAAGAACAGCTTGTCCGGTAGTAGCTTTTTCACCAACTATGGCTACGATAAGCTTCGTTTGAGCCAGATTCAGACCAATGGCGCACAAACACGCAACACCGCCAAAGCCAATAATGTAAACTACGAATACACGCCACTCGGGATGGTACAAGCAATCACGTTCCCAACGTTAGCGGATGGAAGTGTATTGAAAGAAAGCTTTACCTATGATGCTTTGAACCGTTTGAGCCAGATGAGCAATACGAAAGGCAGTAACACGTTGTCTGCTTATAGCTACACATACGACAACAACGGCAATATCCTTACGGTGAGTGAAAGTCTAAACGGTGGCGAAGCCAAAACATCCACCTATACCTACGACAAGCTCAACCGCCTAGCCACAGTGAAACGAATTGATGGAAGCACCGCCAGCTACACGTACGATCTACGTGGTAACCGGAAAACGCTGAGTGACACGCAGGAAGCGACAGCGACCAAAGAATCCAGCTATAGCTATGATCTGGATAACAAGCTGATTGCCGCAACCATTGATGGTACCAAAACAACGATTGATTATTTACCGGACGGACTCCGTTCTCAGAAAACAACAGGCACAGCGACCACCCAATACGGCTACAACGGTAGTGGACAAGTGGTATCTGAAAAAGCAAGCAACGGCAACTCTTCGACCTATATCCGAGGCGATCGAGTACTGGTGAAAAAAGACCAGAGTGCAAGTAAAGACTACTATTACCTGTTCAACGGACATGGTGATGTGGTGCAGATGGTTGATACCAGTGGTGCGATTGTGAACAGCTACCGGTATGATGAGTGGGGGAACATTGCTAAGCAACAAGAGACGGTAGCGAACAGCTTCAAATATGCAGGCGAAGCGTATGATAGTGAGACGGGACTGTATTATCTGAAAGCAAGATATTATGATCCGAGTCAAGGACGGTTTTTGAATGAGGATTCAGTGGAAGGTCAGATTACGAATCCGTTGACACTAAATATTTATGGATATGTAAGTAATAATCCTTTGCGTTACATTGATCCTACGGGTAATTCAAATTTTGAAGTAAATCCTGGAACCTTAAATGAGCCAGCTAAGCCAAAAAAAGAAGTATTACAAGATCCGACATATTGGGAAAGATTAAAAAAACGTGCT
Organism: Paenibacillus kyungheensis; assembly: GCF_028606985.1. NCBI lineage: Bacteria > Bacillati > Bacillota > Bacilli > Caryophanales > Paenibacillaceae > Paenibacillus > Paenibacillus kyungheensis. The sequence goes on from NZ_CP117416.1 coordinate 301,808, forward strand.
AACGAAGTGAAAAGTAAGGCTAAAAGAATAAATATATTTGGAGAAATTGCAAGTGCAATCGTTGAAGAGGGAGCTAAAAATGATACATCTAAGTACGTTTGGGATAAACTTTCTCCAACACAACGTGGAGAAATGATTGAAGCAATTCTAGCAGAATATGATTATAAATATTGGTACAATATTGGAAAAACCAAAGGAGGATACTTTCCTATAATTGATTTTACTTCCAATGATCGTCAGGTTGTAAGTCTAAAAACAATAGATGCAAGATTATTTACTAGTGGAGAGTTATTCAATAAAATATCAGAAGATCTAAAAACATTAAAATCTGCAAATATTACTATTGCAGGAGAGCAAGTAAGTCAAGATAGAAGAACTTTAGATGTACGAGTTCCAAAAGGCTATAGTGATAAAGTCGATCTAGAAGGCCTACTACAAAAAGCTGGAGACACAAAAGTATTTATAAGGGAGTTTTAATATGGAAATTAAAAGTTGTAGCATTCGAATTGTAATAAAAAACGAATTTGTATTCGAAGAGAGTATTCTAAAATGGTTAGAAGAAGCTCCATCATTCGAAGTATCTTCTTTTTTAATTGAAGATCGCAAATTTGTAAATCCTATTGCTTGGGATAAAGACTTATTTCATACATTCTTTATCAAAGAATGGTCTAAAAAACCACCTGTATTTATCAAATTCATGGATAATAATCAAAATAAAATTATGTTTGGTAAAGGAAAAAATAATTCAAGTATTATCATAGATGTAGTAGATCCTAATGCTTCTGTAACAGCATGGATTGAATACACTAAAACTTTTTTTGAAAACGATAATAAAGCGATTGTTGCTTGTATCTATCCTAAAGGCGATTATTTTTGGCAAATGAATCTTGATCCTGATCGCTATGAATCGGCAGGTAAATCTTTAGAAAATTTGGAGTTGAAGCCATTTTCTCAAACCATGTCAACCATTGATCCTAAGTCTTTACCTGGATACGCTAATTATATAGATGATATCTGGTTTGGTTCAACATGGATTATGATATTTGGTCAAAAATATTTTGAATTTATTTCTCAAAGTCGTTTACAGTCTTATCCTAATGCATTTGCTATTGAAGTTTTAGAGAACGAAACGATTTTTGTAAAGTTATTTGAAAATCTAGAAGATTACGATACGTTAGAGGCTCGTAAAATACAATTTGATTTTCGGAATTATATTGATCGAGATGAGTTAGTAAAACGATTAAGAAAACTATATTTAGAGTAAGAGAATAATTTAGATCGAAAGGAGTATTCGATTGAAAAAATTATGGATTAGTCATTTGGTTATTTTTTCATTGTTTTTAAATACTTGGAGTTGTTCCAATGGAAGTACAACTATTTTACAAAACAAAGAAATTATAGAGCATACAGATACTAGTGAGGATGTGAAGGATATGAAAAACGATGAATTTATTCAAAATTATCTTCTAGGTCATTGGAAAATCTCAAAAATTATAAAATATTCATGGATTATGACAATGTCTAAAGAAAGTGCTGAAAACTTAGTTCATTCTGAATTTGATTTTACAAACGATTACATTAAAACGAATAGCAAAGTATGGCAATCGATTTTAACCGAATCCGACCAAGACACAACTCCAATGCTTAAAGATCCTCAATATGTTCAAAATATTATAAGCAAGGAAGAGTTTGAAGCTGATGATATGGCGAAATTAACAGAGCTTGGATTCCATGATGGGACAGTTCATATGATTGAGGTCTATAAAGATGAGCAATATGAAAACCCTTGGAGTTTAGGATATATTTATATTGATTCTGTCACACCTAATCGCGCTGTTATTTCTACAAATGGAGTATATTTAGAAATTGAGAAATTATCTTAAAAAATTAATGATTTTATTTAGTCAGCTAGCTGTTGTCTTCTAAAGACAATAGCTAGCTTTTTTATTTTTTTGGCAATTGAGATTCCAATTTATGAAAAACATAAAAATAGATATCGAAAGTGCTTTTTCTGTGTTAAAATCTTTCTGAAATTAAACGGAGTATACATAGAAAAGCTCTGTAGTGAGGAGGTGGTTAGCATAAAAAATAAAGATAGCATTCAACAACGTATTCAGGGATATCTAGATCAAGAAAAGATTAATATATATCAGTTTTCTCAACGTACAGGGATTAATCGGGGCATTCTGAGCAGAGTAATGAATGAGTATCCTCCTAAATTACTGTCACTACATCAATATGATCAAATCACCAAAGTATTCCAGTTACCTGAAGGAACGTTATATTCTCTGTATAGAGAAGAATATTTTCATAAACAGGGAAATTGGCGTCGATTGCGTCCTTTTCTGATGCGCTGTGCCGCGTTGCAACGATTCGATGATATCATTCAATGAATGAAAGACTTGTCAGAGAATTTGCACCATATTCCAGAAATCTTTCTAACTGCTGAACAGATGCTCAAAGAAGGATACGATCAAGCCGCTTTATTACTATATGAATGTGTGATTGAAAGTGAAAAAGATCATTTATCAGAACGGTTGGCGATTAGTCACTACCGGATACTCAAAATTCAGCAGTATGATAAACAGAATCTAGAAGAAATAGCTATTCGTTTTGCAAGTTATCGAACTCGTTTACCTGAAGCTTATGCACTAGATAGTTTGCTTCTTTTAATAAAAATCTATTTTGCTCAATCTAAATGGGATGAAACTATGAATTATATTGAAGAGTTGTTCCAATTGACTCAAGCCATGTACAGTAATCCATATTCGGATGAGACAAATTTATTCAGACCATTAGTTTATTATTACGGAATGAGTTTTTTATGGAAACATGCCGTTTATGATAGTCAAAATTTATTTGAGGAATCCCAAGAATGTATTCCACATTATCAGGATTTAAGTTGGTTTGAAGGACTAAATAAAGAAGGACAAAAAGTAGTCATCAATTTCCAAAAGTTTGCTCATGCTAATTCTCTAAGTCTCTCTATTAAATTGGGTAATTTTACCTCGATCCCAGAATATATAAAATATCTGAAACAGAACCCAAACGAGATCATAGAAGGGCTAAATACGCTATTAGAATCGTCTAATCAATATAGTTGGAATATTCAAGAATGGTTGGATGAATTTAAAATTGAGATCGAACAGTTTCAACATATAAGCATTACTATGCAATCTTTGAATGATGCACAATCAGGCTTGATTCAAGACATTTATCATTATCGCAGATATTCTATTTTTTTCTATAAGTTTGGGATTTACTGTATGCGTCATCAGAACATCAGAGAAGGAATTTCATACATTTTACAATCATTAGAGCTATGTTTAGTGTTTAATGATAAAGAAGGAATAATTAGTGGTTTGTCGTGTATTGAACCCCATAGATCCTTTTTAAATAAAAATCAGGAAATTAAACTCAAAAGATTAAGTGAGGAGGTTAAGAAAAATGAGAAAAACAATGGTTATATGGGCTTCGTACCTTCTTTTGGTTAGTCCAATTATTTTACAAGTAGCAGAATTTATAAAGCCATTAATTCATGGAACGGATTACTAAATGTTATACAGCTCTCTTGGTGTGGTCAAGGGGGCTTTTATTCTATTTATTTTTATCTAAATTACATAAAGTTTTTAATATAACGAATCTACTGGTCAATACACCAACACGGCTACAGGAGCGGTTACCGTACTGAGTCGTCAATCGTCATACTATGATGGATTTGGATTTTTGCGAGTGGATAAGACGTACAACGAAAGTAACGGCTGGACGCGTTCTCAGTATCATCCTGATGATCAAGGACGCGCCATTTATGCGATCGATCCACTAGGGAATACGCAGACCGCTAGTTATGACGCATGGGGGCAACAAGTGGAAGCGACCGATCCATATGGCAACCTGTATATTACAGCCAACCATATGACCCAGCGGAAAAACAATCATTTTGCGATTGCCGCCGCCGATGTATCCGCTTATCGTGCAAATGCAGATAACCGTAGCATCCGTCTCAATGCAGTAGAACAATCCTATGATGTCTACGGCAATCTAGCGACAACGACTGCATTCAAAGACGGTGCTTCTCAAAGCCAACCGATTCAAGAAAGCTACACCTATGATCTACAAGGCAACATCCTAAGTTATACCGATCCGAACCAGACGAAAAACAGCAATGGAGTCACCAGCAACTATTCCTACGATGCTCTAAACCGACTGACTGCGGTGCAAGATGGGATCGACCAGACGACTCGTTATGCGTACGATGGTACAGGCGGTCTGACGAAGATCACTGTGAACGACTCTGCTGGCAAAAGCGAAACATTATACACCAAAGCGTACAACGAAGCCGGACAACTGACCGACAAAACCGATACGTCAGGCAAAAACACAGCCAATAGCTACAGCTCTCGTGGCTTAGTCGAAGAAATGCGAGATCGTAACGGAACGATCACCAACTACCAGTACGACGAACGAGGTCAACGTACGGTAGCGACACTGACTGCAACCAACGGCAATACCTTACAAACGAAAACCATTTTCGGTAGTGGCGGTAATATCTTAACCGACCGACACGAACTGTATCTGAACGGTACCAAAACTGCTACCCAGACCAGTACGATCGACAAACAAGACCGGATCACCAGCCTGACTTCCACAGGAACGAATCAATACAGTTCCCGTCTGGACGTCGCTTACGATACGCTTGACCGCATTACCAACCAGAAAAACAGCTTGTCCGGCAGTAGCTTTTTCACGAACTATGGCTACGATAAGCTTCGTTTGAGCCAGATTCAGACCAACGGCGCACAAACACGCAACACCGCCAAAGCGAATAATGTAAACTACGAATATACGCCACTCGGGATGGTACAAGCAATTACGTTCCCAACGTTAGCCGATGGCAGTGTGCTCAAAGAAAGCTTTACCTACGATGCACTCAACCGTTTGAGTCAGATGAGCAATACAAAAGGCAACAGTACTTTGTCTGCCTACCGTTACACTTATGACAACAACGGCAATATCCTTACGGTGAGTGAAAGTCTCAATGGTGGCGAAGCCAAAACATCTACCTACACTTACGACAAGCTCAACCGCCTAGCAACGGTGAAACGAATCGACGGAAGCACCGCCAGCTACACGTACGATCTACGTGGCAACCGGAAAACGCTGAGTGATACGCAGGAAGCATCAGCCACCAAAGAATCCAGTTACAGCTACGATCTGGATAACAAGCTGATTGCAGCGACGATTGACGGTACGAAGACCACAATCGACTATTTACCGGATGGACTCCGTTCTCAGAAAACAACAGGCACAACCACTACTCAATACGGCTACAACGGTAGTGGACAAGTGGTATCTGAAAAAGCAAGCAACGGCAACACTTCGACCTATATCCGTGGCGATCGGGTACTGGTGAAAAAAGACCAGACGACAAGCAAAGATTACTATTACCTGTTCAATGGACACGGTGACGTGGTGCAGATGGTCGATACGAGTGGAACGATTGTGAACAGCTACGGATACGACGAGTGGGGAAATATTGCTAAGCAACAGGAGACGGTAGCGAACAGTTTCAAATATGCAGGCGAAGCATATGATAGTGAGACGGGACTTTATTATCTGAAAGCGAGATATTATGATCCGAGTCAAGGACGGTTTTTGAATGAGGATAGTTATGAGGGACAGATCACGAATCCGTTGACGCTTAATATTTATGGATATGTAAATAATAATCCATTAATCTATGTTGATCCCACAGGTCACTATAATCAAGCGAGTGGAAGTGGTGGAAGTCCTTCCGAAGCTCGTTATTATAACTTAGCGAATGCCATAGATACACGAGTCGTAATTAATATGCGTGGAAGTAATCAGAACACTCAGCAAAATATGCTGACCAAATTAATTGATAATTATAAATATTCATTTTATGGACAATCTTACAATGGAGAAATGACACGTAACCAATTCACTTATTTGTATAATATGTCTACTGATTCCAATAATCCAGGAAGTGTAAAATGGGCACTTGCTCAATTAGATGATTTCTTTACCAATGGAATGAACGATAAAAATAGTGATATCGCTTTAGGTTTTGGTATGGGAGGAGCAGGAGCATTAGGAGGTGCTGGTAAAGGCAGAAGTAGTGATTATTTATCTAAAGCTTTAAAACAACAAAATTTATCAAGCGCACCTGCAAACTTTAAACAGTCTTGGTCTCAAGATGGGTACGATTATCAAGTAAGGATTCATCCTGCTAATCCTCAGTATGGAAAAGAAGGAAGTATATATCGAGTTGCACGTAGACAGCAAGGTCAAGATGCAAAAGGTCAAGGATATGGGTGGGAATATATTGATACCAACGGAAATTGGCATCCTACAAGTACATTAAAACCGACGAGTGATAAATATAATGCGAAAGCAGCAGCAGATACGCATATTAATTTACCGTAAAGGACGTGATTTCTGTGAAAAAAAATGATGTCTTATTATTAGTTAAAGATATTAATAGTAAATTAAAAAATAATCTATGGTTTGATTTTGAAGTGGTTAAATATGAAAAAAATGAGGTCATTATTGGTGGCGGGAAAAGCTTATCCTATCCACATGAAATTGAGATTCAGTTCACAGACGTATTTTTTATATCCTTACCTATGGAGTGGCAAACTGATACTTCAAAGGATGTATTGGTTATTCTTGAAGGTGAAGAGGCGTATAATATAAATACTCAGTTTCAAGTAGAACAAGGTCATTATATTTTCAAGTTTATTCCAGAAGGTTATTCAGAGGAGTTTGGTTGTTTGATTGGCGCAAAGAATATTACGGTCGATTTTTAGTGATAAATACAAATATATCATGAAAAAACTTTGAGGAATAAATTTCTTCAAGGTTTTTCTTTGAACTGATTAAGTTGAAAGTAAATACAGAAATTATATAATCATAATATTGCGGAGATACATCGGGTAAAAACACAGCGAATAGCTACAGATCACCCACTACCAGTACGACGAACGAGGTCAACGCACGGTAGCGACACTAACCGCAACCAATGGCAACACCTTACAAACGAAAACTATTTTCGGTAGTGGCGGCAATATTTTAACCGTAAGCGAAAGCCTCAACGGTGGGGAAGCGAAAACGTCCACCTACACGTATGACAAGCTCAACCGCCTAGCCACGGTGAAACGAATCGACGGAAGTACGGCAAGCTACACCTACGATCTACGTGGTAACCGGAAAACAATGAGTGACACGCAGGAAGCATCAGCGACCAAAGAATCCAGTTACAGCTACGATCTGGATAACAAACTGATTGCCGCAACCATTGATGGTACCAAAACAACGATTGACTATTTACCGGACGGACTCCGTTCTCAGAAAACAACAGGCACAGCGACCACCCAATACGGCTACAACGGTAGTGGACAAGTGGTATCTGAAAAAGCAAGCAACGGCAACTCTTCGACCTATATCCGAGGCGATCGAGTACTGGTGAAAAAAGACCAGACCGCAAGTAAAGACTACTACCTGTTCAACGGACATGGTGATGTGGTACAGATGGTCGATACCAGTGGTGCGATAGTGAACAGCTATGGGTATGATGAGTGGGGGAACATTGCTAAGCAACAAGAGACAGTAGCGAACAGCTTCAAATATGCAGGCGAAGCCTATGATAGTGAGACGGGACTGTATTATCTGAAAGCAAGATATTATGATCCGAGTCAAGGACGGTTTTTGAATGAGGATAGTTATGAAGGACAGATTACGAATCCGCACAGTATCAATGGATATACGTACGTTCATAACAATCCGTTAATCTATGTCGATCCCACAGGGCATGTTACAGAATCGTATAATGATGGAGCATTACGGAATTTATTGCAAGATGCTCGAAGTAAGGTGAATTCAAAGTCCGATGCATTATACTCGAAGTATAAAGCGAAGGTAACTGAAGTCTATGGGAATTTCGTAGATGATAACACATACAATTACCTGTTTGATTTAACGACAAAGACAAGTACGTATGGAAATAGCACAGGGAAATCAGACTGGGCGATAGAGCAGTTAGTTAGTGGTTATCAAGAATATGAACTGGCAGAGTATATTGCGACAATGGCTATGGGAGGAGTAGGCGGTGTCGGACCAGGTGGTGGAAAAGGTAGAACATATAGTGCAAATGGAAATGCAGAGTTAAGGGCATTGAGAAGACCTGCATTTGATGAATGGGTAGAAAATGGTTTTACTGTAGGTGATAATAAATTTCAGCTGAATCAGCATGCATATAATAGTCTATTCAAATCCGGTCGAAAAGATATAATGCCAGATGATATTGTAGGAGCATTAGAAAATCAATCAATGCCTGCGGCACCTGGAAGTGTATTGTATACAAATCCTCATACTGGAACTAAAGTCTATGTAAATCCTGAATCCAAATCTGTAGTAGGAATTCAACCTAAAAAATTTCAAGATTAGTAAGGAGAATTAAAATGACTTTAAGACTACTTGCTCTTAATAAAAATAATTTAATTTCAAAATCTATATGTACTTATACACCATCGATTCGAACATTTAATATTGTAACTAAACATATGAATGATGAATGTATACCTTATCAGATAGGAGTGGGTATTTGCATATGGTTAAATGAATCAGGCGCAATGGGAGAAATTGAACTTATATATCCTATACAAACATCCAAACACAATTTCTTTGAACCAAATAGTGTTGAAAAAATTATAGGAGAGCCTATCTTTAGTGTTAGTGAAACTGATTACGATAACGTGACCGTTGAAATTTCCCAAGACAATTTCGTAATATGGTTGAAAAGCAAAAGTGAATTTGATTTAAAGATTATCTCCGAGAATATCTATTACTTGTTTCAAGATAATAAATTAGTTGCAATAGGATCAGAATCTTACGATACCATAGAGTGAATTTATTTGATAAATAACTATATTTAGTGATAGTTTTAATTTGTAAGAAAGAAAATATAGTAGATAGAATAAATTAAAACATCTTCAAAAAACTGAAGTCCTTTTGAAAAGTGAAGGACTAATTTTTGAAGGTGTTTTTCATTTTCATATACTAGAGTCGATTATCAAAGATCAGTTTTCATAGAATATAAAAATAACTAATAATATATAGCGTTTTAGTAAAATATCGAAATTAGTCTGGATAGGGAAAAACCAATGAATTCTACAAAGATTAAGTTTGTAGCTGAAGAATATTCTGAAGAGGTAGAACTTTTGATTGTAGCAAAACAGATTTCGTATCGATTGTTAACAACTAAGAAGGAAATATGATATCTAACGTAAGCGAACTCACTATTGATGAGATAGGTAAAAAAGGTGCTGTTCAAGACTATCGTATTATATCTAGAGCAGATCAGGTCTATAAACAGACAAATGGTGATGTTCAAGCTTCAGGTGGTTTTTCGAAAATATAAAGATTAAAAAAGGGTTACCTTTATTAAAAGTAGTTTCTGATTCAACTGAATTTTGTATCGAGAATACTGATAACGGATTTATTATGTGGTTTGAGAAAGAAAAAGAAATTGATTTGAGAATAGAATGTAATGATATTTCTTTTCTTATTCAAGGTAATGAACTTCTAGGTATAGCTTGTACTAAAATAAATTTTATTTAAAAAATAACACTGTCTATGGGATATTTTAATATCTTGTAGGCTTACATAAAATACTGAAAATAAATGCTAAATCCTAACTCAATAAAGATACGATATACCTGCAAAAAATAGAGAGGACTTTAAAGCAATGGAATTTAAAGATGTTATAGGAGCAAGTGATGGTTCCGGAACCAAGTATATGCGTGTTGAGATGACAAATGGAGATATCATACACGGGCATCCAATTACAGAGGAAGAATACAAAGCATTACTAAAATAGGATGGTGATAATATGCTGGATGATCATGTGGATTTTAGAAGTGGAAAAATAGTGTTCAATGATTTTGATTTAAATTCGGATGTGCCATTAAATGAGCAGATATGGTCTTTGAAAGAAGATATTTTACAAGTTGAATATAGTAATGAATATATATTAGATGTAGGTTGGGTACATGATTTTGATGCTGAAAAAGGTTATTTTAAATTAGTAATTATTCAGCAAGAAGATTGGTTGAATCCAATATTTGTATGGGAAACTAAGAGTGTAAGGCAGTTATATAATTATATGAATGAAGCAGTATCAAAACTTGAAATATTAGTTAAATAATATTGGTAAATTTCTTTTAAAGATGATTTGATTGATTTTAACCAGTCGAAGATAGCTACTTTTGTTTTCAATAACAAAAGTAGCTATCTCCATTTAATTTATAAAAATCATCACGTTAAATAAAATAGAACATTATTATAGAAAATGATTTTTAATGGTACGGCATAATCTAACTAAGACTCAATGCAGTTCCCGTCTGGACGTCGCTTACGATACGTTTGACCGCATCACCAATCAGAAAAACAGCTTGTCAGGTAGTAGCTTTTTCACCAACTATGGCTACGATAAGCTTCGTTTGAGCCAGATTCAGACCAACGGCGCACAAACACGCAACACCGCTAAAGCGAATAATGTAAATTACGAATATACGCCACTCGGGATGGTACAATCGATCACGTTCCCGACGTTAGCGGATGGCAGTGTGCTCAAAGAAAGCTTTACCTATGATGCACTGAACCGCTTGAGTCAGATGAGTAATACCAAAGGCAGTAGCACGTTGTCTGCCTACAGTTACACATACGACAACAATGGGAATATCTTAACGGTAAGCGAAAGTATCGATGGTGGCGAAGCCAAAACATCTACCTACACTTACGACAAGCTCAACCGTCTAGCAACGGCGCAACGAATCGACGGAAGCACCGCCAGCTACACGTACGATCTACGGGGTAACCGGAAAACGCTAAGTGACACGCAGGAAGCGACAGCAACCAAAGAATCCAGTTATAGCTATGATCTGGATAACAAACTGATTGCAGCAACGATTAACGGTACGAAGACTACGATCGACTATTTACCCGATGGACTCCGTTCTCAGAAAACGACAGGTACAGCGACCACCCAATACGGCTACAACGGTAGTGGACAAGTGGTATCTGAAAAAGGAAGCAACGGCAACACTTCGACTTATATCCGTGGCGATCGAGTACTGGTGAAGAAAGACCAGAGTGCAAGTAAAGACTATTATTACCTGTTCAACGGACATAGTGATGTGGTGCAGATGGTCGATACCAGTGGAACGGTTGTGAACAGCTATGGGTATGATGAATGGAGGAACATTGCCAAGCAACAGGAAACGGTAGCGAACAGCTTCAAATATGCAGGCGAAGCATATGATAGTGAGACGGGACTGTATTATCTGAAAGCAAGATATTATGACCCGAGTCAGGGACGGTTTTTGAATGAAGATTCAGTGGAAGGTCAGATCGACAATCCCTTAAGTTTAAATATATATACGTATGTAAATAATAATCCTTTATTATAGTATGACCCATCAGGACATAAAGCAAAATATGCTATTGGTAGTATGAAGTATGGTAGGTACACACATACAGCGCTAGGTACAATTTTTCAGCTAGTTAATTTATTAACTGTTGATGAGGTTGCGTTTACAGAAGAGAAAGTTACACTTACTAGTGGTAAAAACGGGAGGCTAGATTATGCACTTAAAACAGGTACTAGTAGTTATGAAGTTTATGAGTTAAAGCCTATGAGCTATCGTACTAATTCTAAAAAACATGCTTCTGCACTAAAACAACTTAATAATTACGTTAATGGTATAAATGCAAATGGATTTTTAAATGATCCTAAGGCAACTGCTACAAAAGGAACAAAGTTTAATCCAAATGGATTAGTAATTAATGATCCATTTGATTCAAATAAAGTTATCAAATTCTATACGTATGATGATGATCCAGGGATGATATATTATGATTCATTAGACAGAGAAAAACCAAATGAAGATTTAAAAGTAGTACCAGAGCCTAAAACAAGTGAAATATGGGATGCATTATCAGGGTTTTTCGCACCTTCATATCGACCTAATGGAATACCTTTGCCTAATGGACTGCCACCTTTAGGTGGTGACAAAGGAAATGGAGGTTTGACTCCATTTCCAATTCCTATCCCCAAATATATTATTCCATAAGATGGAGGAGAAAATGAAAATACTATCAATAATAAAAATAGTAATGAGTAAAGAATTGGAAAAATTAGGTTTCAAATATCAGAAAGAAAACGATGCTTGGTTATTTATAAGAAATAATAATGGGAATGTAGAAGGTATAAGAATTGAAAAAAGTAATTGGGAAAAAAATTCAATAAGGTTTCGTTTTTTTAATAGCGGAGGACAAATCAGTAGCTTTAGATTAACTGGAGAACGTGGAGAATCATGGTATTACTATGAAAATGAATCTGATTTACGAAATATATTGATTGAAATTTTAGAAATCACTAACAAGTATGCACTTAAATGGTGGAATGAAAATCAGCCTATTGATAGTTATCCCAATGAATTAAGAACAATGTTAAATCATAAAGAAGATTTTCAACTAAGTTCTACTGATCCACAAATGCTAGTTAATGTAGAGGAACTCTTACGCAAACATCCTAAAAAAGATGTAGTGATTGCAATGACTTACTTTTTAGGAAATATATTTATTGAGAACTTAGGTGGAGAGTGGTCATATAATGAGAAGAAAATTCCTTATATAAAACACATTGGAGGATTTGATTTTTTGAATCGAGAAATGTATGATCCAATAAAAAATTTTCTAGATTCTCCTTTTTCAGAAAGTTTATTATCCTATTATAAAAGTTTTGAAGAAACAGTCTCTAACCTCAAACAAGGCTGATTTAAAAGTATATTGTATAGCCACATTAATATGTTGATGTGGCTTTTTTCTATACATTTTGTAGTATGAATTTAAGTTTCTAGAATAAATATAATTAAGTAGGAGGAGAAAATTTGGATAAGACTATAACTTTGAAAAAGATAATGTGTAAGCCTCTTATGAAATTGGGATTTGAGTATAATAAAGAATGGAAGTTTATTCGTAAAAGCAACGGATTTGCTGAATACATTTCTTTAGATCAGAGCCAATGGCAAGACAATGTAATAAGAGTTTATTTTTCAAATGGAGAAAAAACCGTAAGTGCAAAAAGACTAATAGGTGAAAAAGCCAATGATTGGTTTGAATTTCATGATGAGAAGTCTTTAGAAAAAGTCTTATTGAGTATTTTAAATATTACAGAAAAATTAGGATTACAATGGTTTAAAGAAAATGTGCCTAAAATTACTTTTTGCCCGTTTCTAGTTGAGATTTTGGATGGAAAACATCAAGATGAACTAGAGACTTTTTTTAGTTAGACTTTGTTGAAGAGAGATGATCCTAATTCTCTTATACACGCAGAAAGTTTTTTGTTAAAGAATTCGAACGAGAAAGATATAGCGAAAATTAGTTATTTTTTTGGTGAATTAATTATTTATAATTTAAAAGGAAAATGGGATATTGATGAATTTGGAGTTCCCATTTTAAGCCATATTGGAGGAAAAGAAGGCATGAAAAAAAATCCTTATAAAATTGTGTCTCGATTTATAGTTAATCCTCAATTAAACGATCTTATAGGGCATTATAATATTTTGAAAGATTTAGTTAAAAAATAAGTTTTAGTTATATGCTAAAAAATATGATAATCACAAGTAGGTAATTTTTGCTTGTGATTATCATATAATAGTATTAGATTTGATAAATTACATATGATTGAATGTCGAGTTATAGCACTAATCGAAATTTTCACTAATTTAATATATAAAAATAAAAGATTGGTATAACAGTTTTCTTCTCAGAATTCCCTATGGTTCCTTAGATTAGAGGAGGATTTATATCATGAGTATAAGTAAAATGATTGAACAAATAATGGGAGATAGGCTCAAAAAACTAGGATTTAATTATGAAAAGTCAGAAAATCTTTGGCTTTTCATCAGGAAAAAAAGTGGAACTACAGAAGGAATTCAAATTGATAAAGGTAAATGGCAGAAAAAAGCATTTAGATTGACCTATTATAAAGATGGAAAATCTATAGATAGTTTTCAATTTTTAGGTGGAGCTATCACGCAGCAGTGGCATTATTATGAAGATCAAGAATCCGCTCAAAAAATAATAGAGAAATTTTTGGAGATTACTGAACAATATGGTTTACATTGGTTTGAGGAAAATGAAGCTAAATATATAAAATTTGATCAAAATATTTTAAGCCAAGATTTTACTAATGAACTGAAAATATTTATAGAAGAATATAAGCTTTATTATTCAGATCCTAATTGTTTAAGTAAGATAGAACAAATCTTAGAACAAAATCCTACGCTTGAAAATATTTCTTTGGCAAACCGTTTCTTCGGAGAATATATTATTCATCAATTAGGGGCTGAATGGGATTTTCGTCCCAATAATGAAATTTATTTGAATCATATTGGTGGCATAAAAAACTTTAATAAAGGAACATTTCGAATTATTGATAACTATATATCTGACCCTAACATGCATTCGATCAATAAAAGTTATCTGACTATAAAAAATACAGTAGAAAATATTAAATCATCTTAAATTATTTTATTGAAGAAGCTATATCAATCATTACTACATGTGATTAAAAATTTGGGGAAAGTTGAATCTTTTTCAAATGTATTAGTAGTATTACTTTAATGTGTTTCTAATTCTTCACAATTATTTAGGGAGGAATACAATGATAAGAAATAGTGTCTCCATCTATAAAAGTAAGAAGAATAACAATATTTTTATAGTTCCTTCAGGATTTCTGGAAAATGGCATACGAACTACGATCAATAAGCCCATTATTCTAGGTGAGCATTACAATGCAGAAATATTAGGAGAAAGTTTGAAAAAGGGTTACGATATCATTTCGAATCAGGAGTTTCAAAAAGAAGATATCGGAGTTTTAGTGGTTAATGAAGTTACGGGGATTAAAAGTTTTTCGAGTTTTTCTAAGCAATATTTTTGCGTTTCTTCTGGTTATGACTCCATGAATGGATATGATTTTTACTCATTGATAAGAGGAAAAGATGGATCATATATGTATCCAGCTAACCCTTTCATTGAACTTTCGCCAGATGCTGATTATATCAGTATTGGAGCAGCTATTATTAAAGCTTTTGAATCGTGTGAGTAACATGATGAGTCTAACTGAGGCATAACTCAGTTGGACTCATAAATAATTTAACAGACGAATTTTTACATAATGAAAATATAGTATTACCTTTATCAGAAGATAGGGAGGAAAACATGTTACAGTTGCACACTATGATACTTTGGTCTAAACCAAAAGAAAAAGATTTTGAGAGTTTAGCTAAAACGGCTTATAGAATAATGGAAGTGTTAAAAGAATTTGGTTCAGAGGTAGAGCCAAAATATCTAACAGTAAATAGAAAAAAAGATGCTGTTCCTTTTGAATGGAGTTACGAGAATTTTAGAAATACTTTAAAAAAGGGAGTAAACAAAGAAGGAGGTGTAGAGTTTCCTGAATTAGGATACTCTATTGATTTTTTTTCATCTTTGGAGTCTCAACATTCTTCAAGTATAAGAATGAAAATAGGAAATCACAATTCCGAATTTGTTGATAATTTAGTGATTCAATTTCCTAAATTTTATTCTATCGAAAAAATAAATCAAGATAAAGATAAGATCAAAGTGTTATTTAACCAATGTATTCATCTATTTCAACCTTATTGGGGATGCATATCTAATAGTGTGAACATAGATAGATTTGATAATTATGCTAAAAATGATAAACCCTCAACCTTGCATTGGCTAAATTATTGGGGAGAAGATATATTAAGAAATATACCAGCCATAAAAGCTATGTCTGTTCCTGTATATTACACTGAACCGATAGAGAAAGGTTGGTTTATTCAGTTAAAAGATGACCCACTAGACGATACATTAGAGGAAGATGTTCAACTCCAAGCTGAAGCTAACAAATATTATGGTCTTTTAAGTTGATTCACTGAATTTTATTATTTAACTTAATTAAAATGAGATAGCTGGAGAGGTTAATAGGTTTGAAATATCTAATTCAACAATATTCATTGAATTAAGAAAGAACAACAATTTAATATTTTAGTACGTTATTCATGAATAAGCTGGAGGTGCTACAGATAGAATATCAATATAAGATGATGATCCCTCCATTTGAGATGGATGAATATTCAAAATTAACTAAACAACAAGCGCAAGAGTACTTTGATTGGTTTACAACACAAATTCCAGAGAGAATTGAGATATTGTTAGGAGCCATAGAATCATCCGGTGAGAAAAATTTAGAACAATTTGATATGACACCAGAATCATTAAAGCCACTTTGGTCATGGTTAAAGAAGAATATAAAAACTACACCTAAATCTCAGGCTGAAATGAATGAACTAAAAAGAACTCTACCTAATTGGATATTTGAAGATGTAAATGACTGGAAGCTTGATTCCTCAACATTGGTATTGGCAATGGATGTATCTTTATATTTTGCTGAAGTCTTTCTTAAAAATTATTCAAATCTATATTGGAATATATTAAGCAAACCTAAATCGCATGTTGATCTTAATAAACCTGTTATTATTGGTTTTAAGAATGCACCCTTATATCCTCCTAGAATTATCCGTAATTCATGTAGTTGCTATGCAGAAGGGGATTCAAGTAAAAATTTACTGTCCTTATATGAAGTTTGGAGAAATTTTATAAAAATATAATGACGTAGTGCATAAATTGATTAAGTATGTGGAGATAAATTAATAAATATTTGTGCCAAGAAATTAATAACATAAATAGGATCTACAAATGAATAGTGCTAACGTTTAAAATAGAGGAGTTTTAACATGTTAGAAACTTTTGATTTTAGAGATGGAAAAGTTAATTTTAATTATTTTGGGAAAATAGATTATAATTCGTCTCCGCAAGAAGATGATTATTTTCTTAGTGAAGATATGTTATCTCTATCATATGCTGATAATAAGTATATTATTGATATAGGTTGGTATGATAGCAACCAAAGTTTTGTGATTAGTTTAATAAAAGATGATGATTGGGAATTTCCTCAAAAAAAAGAAAAGGTTAGAAATAAAGAAAAAATAGAAGAAGTGTTAACAAAATTTATAGAGTTAGTTTATGAAAATATATAAATTTATTTTTTATGAAATAATATATTTTTTAAGAAAAATGATATAAGGAATGAAAACCAATGTTTACAATAATTTTAGCTGTAGAAGATAATAAAATATTAGAATCTATCTCAAGACCCCATAATCAAGAGTATCTAATTCAGCATTCAGAGGATTATCCAATACTTAAAGAATTATGTATTGATGATTATGATGTATTTAATGAACAGGATACAGACCAGCTAATATTTGAACTTAATAAAATCAAAGAAAACGTAGGAGACATAGAAGATTTAAAGCATATTGATGAAATTATTGGATTAGCTGAAAAGTGCAGGTTTATAAAGGGAAGTGTAATTGCCTTTAATCCATTCAACGCATCTTTATTAGGAGAATAATTTTTTAGGAAAAGCTTGTTCTTTTTATTAAGAAATAAACTAGTTATAATAGGCTAAAGAAAGATCTTGAACTCCAGCTTAAAGCAAATAGATATTATAATCCTATAACCTAATTATCTTAAGCGTAGCTATCTTCTATAAAAAATGATGAAGATCGCTATTTTTATAATAAATACCTACATAATTGACTATTAAAATTAAAGAGGGACAACCGACAAAATGATTAATAAACAAAAGTTTATTGAGAAAAATAGTAAAAGTGCTTATAGTTCATTGATTGATTTTTTGCATTTAGAAGTTACTGAAGATTCGTTTAACTGGATCTACGAATTTCTAAGTGTTAAAAACTTTCGTAATGGAGAATACGAGGGTACACAGTATATCCTCAAAAAATTGAATCCAGATGAAATTGTTATTGTTGATACAGTGGCAGAAGAATTCAGTAAAGATTTATCTACAACTTATTTTCAATTAAATGTAGCAGAGATGTTATATATTATGGATGAAATAGATAAGTGGAAAACAGGGTTTTAACATAAAGTAGTTTTATTGTACGACAAAATAAGAAAAGGAGAACAAGAATAACATGAATTTCCAAAAAAAATATTTTATGCTAAAGAATACTCAACGTTCATGGGAAGTATTGATTGATTTTTTACATATAGAAATCAAAGAAGAGAATTTTAAAACAATATATACTTTTTTAAAAGTAGGAAACTTTAGACAAGGGGAATATGAAGGCAATAAGTATGTTTTAAAAAAATTATATTCTGATGAAGTAATGATTATTGACCTTGCAATAGAAGAAAAGGATAATAATTCTTCCCCACCACCATTTTGTCTAACCGTAAATGAAATGGTGACTATTATGGATAATATTGATGAGTGGAAAAAGTACAAAATAGAGTAGAGAACTTGAAGATATCCGAGAAATTAATTAAAGCGATAGATCTTAATAATTCTAAAATATGGAGATAATACATGATTACAATTATATTAGAATCTAAAACAGTAGACAGAATTGCAAAAGTCTCACAACTGAATAATGAAGTTTATTTATTACAAAATAAATCTGATTATAAAATTCTAAGTGAATTGTCGACTGTTGATTATGATGCTTTTGCTAGAGAAGACATGAAGCAATTGATTATAGAACTAGAGATGTTAAAAGAAGATCTTTATGATGAAAAAGATCTACATCATATTAATGAAATTATTGAATTGACTGATAAATGCATTAGTATTCCCGATAGCTATCTTATATTTACCCCTTTCTGAAATGCAGTTCTTATAAAAAGAAAATATTAAAAAATCAGATTGAACTTAGCTATGTTCTGTTAACTACATAAGAATACAGTTACGTTTTTATTGAACATCTATATAGCCAATCACCACTAAAATAAGAGAGGTAATACATATGTATCAATATCATGGTTGGGCAGTACTTTCTATAAGTGTAGATGATGAGAGCAATCATATAGAAGATTCTAAAATGTTACTCCAAGTACAAAATTATATTTCTAAGATGAAAGATAATATTGATATTATTGAGGTTAAAGCTATAAATGGACAGTATCATTTTTTAATGACTGGATTTTCTAATCACAAAATCATAAGTGAATATAATCCTATAAATATTTTTAGACATATAGGTATATTAGCTTCTGGTTCATACGGGATATTATATGTTTATGATGATGAAGATTTAGAATATTTTAACGAGTTTCGAGTGTACGTTCTGACAAGAGGAGACATTTCTGAAAAATCTGATACATATTTATCACCTTTGATTCCAACAGTAGCAAATAAGTCTGAATTCGAGATTGAGTGAATATTACTAAATAAAACGATGAATAGGTATACGTTATTTATAGTGATAAGAAAATTGAGGTGATTTACTTTTGGTAAAACCTAATCTATTTTGTAAAGTTTTTATTGATACAGAAATACACCAAGATGAATTATTACATCTGATTAATAGTGAGATATCAGGAGAAGTGAATAAGTTGGAGATCACTAACTCAACTTTAATAATTGAAATAAGAAAGAACGTTGAATTTGATAGTGTAAGAAGTGAAAATCTATCGGATGGTTTTTTGTTTTATAAATATTATTTAGAAATAGAACCATTTTCTGAAGTAGTGGAAAGAGATTATATAAAAGCAGTAGCAGATTTGTTAAAGAAACTATGGGAATCAAACATAGGAGCAGTTGCAGCTTGCGACTTTGAAGATTTATTACCTAGAAATAGCAGATAATTTTTTTGGAATTTTATCTATAACCATAACTCTAGAGCAGATAGGTCTTATAATAGGATTCTAAGAAATGCAAAAACGAAATTTTGATTACTATTAACCAAGTAGCTCACTCGAAAATATATAAGAAGAATTAAGAAGGTAATTTATGAAAAATAAAAAAGAAAATCATGAAATCCCTATTTTATTAGACGCTTTAGATGATCTCCAAAATTCTCAAATGTTAGAAGAAGCTAAAGATGTAGTAGATTCTTTAATAGCAATGAGAGAACGAATGATTCCTCACCTTAAACTACAACAACGCGATTCGAGTTTTATTCATTATTTTGCGTATTATGTTATTCCCTACTGTGATACAGAATTTGTTGAATCTATGTGGAATGAATGTAGTAGTTTTTTCTATAAAGAAGATACTACTGAATATACAGATCTTATAATCCTAGATAGTTTGATTCAGAAAAATATAGATGTAGATAAAATAGTTGTTATTTTAAATGATAAATATACTAGAGCATATAATAGTGATCAAAACAAAAGTCTTGTTTTAGACTATTTAAAAGAAGTAAATATATTAATAAGAAAAATAAAAAAATAGATTAATTGCGATTTATTTTGACCTGAAGTTAGTCTCTGAAATTGTCTATTACTTGTTTCAAAGTAAGCAATTAATAGCTATAGTACAAAGATTATATAGTAAATAAAGGAGATATGAAGTTGAGTATAAAAAAAATAATCGACGAATGTGATCCGATTGGACTACTTCCCTATACTCCAGTTCAGATAACACTAGATTTTCAATTAGAATGTGGGAAGGCTATTTTGATATTATGATGTCTTATATTCAGCCTATTGCTAATGGAGAAAAAGGATTATTTTACTATTATGATACGCATATCGGTTGGTACGATCATTCTCCTTGGAAGCTCCTGGATATTTCAGGCGTTATTAATGAATTACAAAGTATAGACAAAACACGTTTAGATCAAACATGTTCAGACATTTTAAGTGATATGTATAACTTAGCTTTACAAGCAAAAAAACAAGAAACGTATATTTGGATTACATATGATTAGTAAATCTATACATTGTTATCGATCTGATTTTGAAAATATTCTAAAAAGGTGAACACAATATGTCATCAATAAAAATTTATGTTGAAGATGATTCGGAGTTAGCAAATTTTGAAGCGTTAAACAAAGGTTTTCGGTCAGATGTGTATGTAGAAATAGGACAACTTAGATATAAATTAGCTGTTCACGATATCGTTAGACTACAGCAGGATGTTCAATCAGAATACGAGAATTATGGATATTACGAGGTCTATCCAAATTTAATTATTGTAAAAGAAGTAACCATAGAAGAAATAACACAAACAGTAACTCATTTATATCAATGTCACTTTTTTGAACACTTAAAACCAATAAACTCGATCGTGCTATGTACAGATAACTAAAATAAAAGGAGAAACATATGAAAAAGAAAATTACTAAAGAAGAATTCATTAATCAAAAAGGTGAACTTGCCTATGATGCAATGACAGATTTTTTAAATCTTGAAATCGATGATGATTTTATTGAAGTAATGTATTCTTTTTTGAGTGTTGCGAATTTTCGGGTGGGAGAATATGAAGGCAATCAATATCTTTTGAGAAAATTAAATGCACAAGAAGTTGAAATCATTGATATTGGATCAGAAGGATTTGTTGAAGAAGAAAAGTTATTCAGATTTAATATAAGTGTAGCTGAGTTTTTATATATTTTAGACGAAATCGATGAATGGAGAAAAGATTTCTGGAAAAATTGATGGGAGGACCATATGGAAGATATTTATCATGTAGCGTTAACTGATATGCAAAAGATAAAGCATACATTTGAAAAGAATGAATCTCTGTATATTGCTGAGATCGATGGCAAAGAAATTCAGAGCTTAACTGATTATTTGACTCAAATGTCCGATATATTTCAATTTTCTATTATTTCAGTAAAAGGAGAATTATAAGGTGGAAATAAAGGTTACGATTCCAGATTATTCGTCTATCAATGGATTGCAATTAGATTGGGAGGAAGATTTTGAGATCTTTTCTAGCGTAGAAAATGATATCGTTAAGATCAGAGCTAATTCAGCAGGTCTAATTTCACTTGCCAAACACTTACTAATCTTAGCCCAAGCAGAAGTGCCAACAGGAAGCCATATTCACTTAGATGAATTGAATTCGTTAGAAACAGACTCAGCAGAAATAATCTTAGAGAAAATATAACTTCAACTGATTTTCACACTATAAAACAAGCTTTGTTACAGTGTAGAAATATCAAAAAAAGCGCGATTTCACTATATTGCATTTTTTTTAAATAATACGTTTCGATTAATTGAGGTGAATATTACGTTTACATATAAACGAACAAATAAAATTATTGAAGGGACACTGATCTACCGAAAAGAAGATCATTCGTTTGACTTTGAGCCAATGAGGAGTAGCGATTTTACTATACTTATTGGATATTTAAATATTACATTCGATTCTCATACTAGAGCAGCACGTCAGATATGGGGATTGAATTCTTATGACTCATGGCAACATAAAACTTTACAAAAAACCGTATCTTTTAAAGGCGATCTATTATTAGACGCTTCAATAAAGATAGAATCAGGAGAAGCTGAAAGAATTATTGAAGTGGATACCTGGTCTACTTTTTACGATAAGCAGTCTGGTTGGATTTGTATAGGTCATCCTGAATGCCATCTTGCAGAAATAGCGATCGAATTTGCTTCTTCTACTATAGCTATTTTAGAAAACTATACCTTGAAAGCTATCTGGCTGAAGCCTCATTTTGTGACTTAAAATAGAGTACAACGAATAGAGATCATATTGTTAAAAAGTGTTCACACAAAAAAGAGATAGATTCATTTATATGAACCTATCTCTTTTTGATTTTACTTTACACCAAGTGCTTATAATACAAATTTGTAGCATCTAATCCATCATTTCCAGACTTGGCGTAGTTCGGGATTTGTCCGGCTTGGATATAGCCTAATGACTGATAAAGAAGATTGGAAGGATCTCCATCTCGGGTATCCAGTACAAGTAGAATACGGTTTTCTTCTGTTGCTTTGTGTTCGATATGTTCCATCAGTTGGCGAGCAGTACCATGACGGCGGTAGTTCAGGTGTACCATAAGCTTGGCTACTTCAGCTCGGTGATCTCCATTGGGCTTGGTACATAGATGTAATTGAATCGTACCGGCAATAATATTGTTGATTTTGGCAACATACAATAATGTTCCCGGTTGTAGCACCTGTCCCCAGTAAGTATTAGCTTCTGCGTGATCCATAGGGGGAAGAAAACCGATAGATGCGCCTGCATCTACAATCTGTACCAGCATATCCGACATTTCATCCAGATACGGTTCGATATGTTGTACTTGTTCGATAACAACTGTCTGTAGCAAGGGAGCACCTCCATATATAAGTCAGTAATACTATAGGTTTTATTGTATCGTCTCACCTTTATTGTAAAAATAGTAAAGTGGAAGCGAAATATTTCTACTTTTCGTATCGAATCGGTTTTCTGTTTTTTAGACGATCAGGTGTCTTGAAACCACAGCGTAGCAAAGTCTACCCATCCTTTAGGATTTACGTGTACTCCGCGCAATGATGGATGATAGATTGTACTGGCTGTGCGTACCACTAGAAATGCACTGGTACAGGATTCCTGTAGTAACTGATTAACAGCAACAGACCATTGCATAATAGCTTCCTGTGCAGAAGAAGCAAGCATATGTTGAGTGAGTTGATCTAATTGATCGACCGTCCGGGCAGGAAGGGAATGTCTGATAAAGTTACGATGTGATTGGACATGTTCTAGTAGGCTAATTGGATTGTCGCTAACCATCGCTTCGAATAATATAAGGTCTGCTTGTTCCATCGTGTCCGGTTGTATCGTCTCTGCCCATGTTACAATATGCACCTGTATAACGATCCCGAATGTCTGATATTGTTGTTGAAGCCAGTACGCATGTGTAGCATGACGGGCAAACGTATACAAATGCAGTGCTTCTCCAGCATAAGAAGTTTGTTGTAACTGCGCTACTATATCTTCTGTCATGATATGATATGGTGCTTGCTCTGCTAACGATTCTGCTTGAATATGTAATCCAGATGCAGGACGCAGATATGTTGATCCTAGTTCGCGTACCATGTGTAGACGGTCGATGCCCTGTACTAACACTTCACGAAATCTGTGATCTTGCAAAATAGTATCTTTTCGCAGATTAAAGGTTAGTGTCGATACCCCTGTGACCGTTTGTGTTAAAGGCATTTCCAGATCGGCAGGAATAGGAAATTCTCCTGTCACTACAGTCAATACACCAGGGCTAGTCCCAAAGCAAGCTTCTGCTTCGTTCTCAGGTACAATAATAATCTCAATCTGATCGATATGACCTCTATATCCAAAATAAGATGGAAATAATGTCAGCGTACATTTTCCAGTATGATGAGATACCACCTGATAAGGCCCTGAACCGATCGGCAGTGTATGTTGTGGATGGGTTGAAAGCTCGGATGCAGGAGAGATCGAAGCAGCACTATGACTAAGATAGAAAAGAAATAGCGCATTCGGTCGGCGTAGTATTATCTGTATTTGATAAGGATGTATCACTTGAATATAGTCGATATCTTGAACCAACCAGTGATGAACAACAGATGGATCTTGTAATCGGGTAAGGCTAGCATATACATCTTGTGCAGTTAACTCTTGTCCATGGTGAAAAGTAATTCCTTTGGTAAGATAAAATGTCCAACAGGTAGCACCTTCGTTAACTTCCCAATGATGAGCAATGTCTTTGGTAAATGTCTGTTGCAAGTGATTGTATTGCACTAATCGGCTGTAGATTTGATGCACTAGATGCGTATCGAAAGCATACAAAGCGTTAGCTGGCTCTAGCGATACAATCGGTCTATAAATCGGCAACCGCAATGTCTCGATCACCCGATCTTGTCCAACCTGTTGTGTACTATATCCGAAGTAAGTCATAAGCCATTCTAGAAATAACGGGCGTACAATAGCGAGTGTCTCATGGGCTTGAAGCCAAGCAAAAGCACTTTGCACATCTCCTTGGAGAACTCGTTCTTTAGCTTCATCTAATAATGCAGTCGTCACCGGATGCAAAAAAGTTAGTTCAGACGTATTTCCACGACCTCGACCGGAGCGAAATTCGATCCAACGCGCTTGTTCCATTTTGGTAATAATTAATTTGGCATTACGAGGTGTGCAAAATAAAGCTTGTGCTAATTGATCCATCGTAATATGAAAAGATTGTTGATCTGCATACTGTTGAAAAGCGAATCTGAGCTGTACATAATCTTCGGCTATTCGCAAAATCGCTCTCTCCTTTACACTATCCAAAGCACACCATGAATAAGTTCTACTGTAAAACATAGTAGCAGAAAAGCAAAAGTAAAGAAAAGTGATCGCTGATAAACAAAATAGATATAATAGATAGTGTATATTGACTGGAAATGGAGATACATACATGTGGATTGCATTGTTAGTAACAGGAATAGTTTATCTAGGCTACTGGTTCGTTCAGCGTATGAAGAGCAAGCGATGGAATACACCGATAAAAGTGATTATCGGATTAGATACACCGCCACCTGCTACCTTTTTTGTCAAAGAAGCCAAGCAACAGGAAGGGATAGACTTTTATCATAAAGCCACATGGTTACGTGTGAAAAGTAACGATTCGATCGCAGTTCAAGTCGAAATCGACCGTATTCTAGCACAGATGGATCGCTTTGCTCCATCCCGGCAATCTGTCAGTGAAAAATGGGTGTTTACGACAGTCGAAGAGTGGATACTGGTAAGCAGTTATGATCTGCCTTCTCCTGAAGATTATCAGGGGGCGCAACAATTGGAACAACTATTACAATTATTAAGCAGTAGATTTGGAGAAGTTCATTATTTTGCTCATTATCAGACCGTTCATTATTACGCATGGGCCAAAGCAATCAACGGGCATTTAATTCGTGCATACGCATACATAAGTACAAAAGAAGATCCTCTCTGGGAAGAAGGTAGATTAACTCCTGAAGAAATACAGTTAGATTTGGATTTTCGAGATACAGGACGAATCGTGGAGTGGGAAGATAGTATAGAGGAAGAACAAAGCCATACACCTGATGAACATTCGGTAAAATTGATCGCTGCTGCATGGCGAGCTACAAGTGAACAGTCTGCTTTTGAGCCGAAAGGTTGATAGTTATAGATCAAAAAGCACAACTGCGCTACATATGGCAGTTGTGCTTTTGAATAAGACATTACTTTTTATATCCGTACACAAAGTGAATAGCACCGGAGTAATCTACATATACATCGTGTACATTCGACTTTTGCAGAAAATACGTATTAAAATAATAAAGAGGGATAGCAACCATCTGATCGGTAAGCATTTTTTCAGCGGCACGATATTCTTTCATACGAGCTTTGGCATCAGTTAAGTTGTATGCTTTTGTAATATGAGCATCATAGGTAGCATTTTTCCAACCTGATGTATTTTCACTGTTCCAGGAAGTAAATAATTCTAGAAAAGCAGCAGGATCGTTATAATCGGCTGACCACCCACTGCGTGCAATCTGATAGTTTTTCTTTTGCTTGTCTTGTAATAATGTATAGAAATTTTCAACTTTTACTTTGATCGTCACACCCAGATTTCTTTTCCACATATCTGTAATCTGATTAGCGACATATTGATTGCCTTCACCATTAGTAATTAACGTGATCGATGGCAGAGAAGTGATATGTTCTTCTCTCATTCCTTTTTTCAATAATTGACGGGCGATTTTAGCGCTAGTCTCAAAGTTCGTTACTGGATATTGTTTACGGAATGTAGAAGTAGCTCCTTTGATTACAGGTGGTACAAATCCATAAGCAGATTTGGGACTAATTAACGAAGAACGTTTGATCGACATCGCAAACGCTTTACGGATATTGACATTGTTAAACGGCTTTTTTGTCACGTTAAAAGTATAATAATAGAGCGATGCTGTGTTTGGATAGACTGTTTCTTTTCTCATGGTGTTAGTCATTTTATAGGTTGGAATATTACTTTCTGTGATGCCTGACCAGTCAATGGCTCCTGATCGGTACATATTATTTTCTTTATCAGGATCGTTGATAAAACGGACAAATACTTGATCAAAATGAACTTTTTCTGCTTGAGCATATTGAGGATTACGAGCTAATGTGATGGAGCGTCCTTTGGTCCAATTGGTAACGACAAAAGGGCCGTTACTTACAATAGATGATGCTTGGCTCCCCCAATGAGTAGAGGCTGTCATACTTGTAGCATGTACAGGGAAAAAGGCAGGAGACGATAATGTTTCGAGAAAGTAAGGCAACGGTTGTTGCAGAACGATTTGCAACGTATGATCGTCTAACGCTTGAAATCCTAATTGGCTCGCATCGGTAAGTGTACCTTTATAATAGTCTTGAGCATGAGCAATCGGAAATAACATAGAAGCTAATGGAGAACGGGTTGCAGGTGATAGTACTCGTTGCCATGCGTTGACAAATTCAGAAGCGACAAGTGGCTCACCGTTACTCCAGCGAGCATCGGCACGTAATGTAAATGTATATGTTTTGCCATCAGGTGAAATGGTCCACGATTCCGCAACCCCTGATTCTATTGCTCCATTCGGTTGGGTACGCACAAGCCCTTCAAAAATTGCTTCCACAATCGTACTGGTTGTGCTATCGCTGGACAATGCAGGATCAAGAGTAACCGGTTCCAAATACAGATTAAAACGAAACGTTTTGGCTGTAGTAGTAGCCGCTTGAGTGATGTTAGATGTACTTGTACCAAATAACAATACACAGGTAAATAAAATCAAAAAACGGGTTATGTAGGTACTTCTCATAAATAAATATATCCTCCTTAACAATAAGTACGTTCCTTCTAGTTATAGCATACTATTGTGTCAGGTAGCGTATCAATTCTATAATGTCCAACGATACGTTTACACATGTTTATCTATAAATATTCAAAAAAATTGTAATTCATGAACTATTGAAGTCGGGTAATATAATAATGTAAAGAAGTAAGAGTAAGGAGAGGCTAATAGTTATGAATAAGGTAGAAGTCATACAATCTGCACAGAGTGAATGGACATGGTATCGAATGAAAGATGTGAAGCTTCTTATGGAGCATCCTGATTTTGATGAACATTTGCAGAAATGGGCGCAGGAAAGCCTGATGTGTACGCACAATCGAATAGCTTCTATTTATTATAAAGAAAAAGACCAAAATTATATTAGTGGAACATTAGCGATTAATATGAATCCGGATCACTGGGAAGATATCAATATATTGCATTACTATATTGATGCGAATCGAATGATCACTATCGGCGATAATACATGGTTGTTACATGATATGAGTAATGAAGAGTGGGATCAATATATTTTGGGCTGTGATTATCCAGTCGATGGGTTTATGTTTGTCGTGAATGCGATTATTCGTGCATTTTTCGGGCGAATGGATGAGATTGAGATGCAATTGAAAGAGATCGAATTTAAAATGAAAGAAAATAATGGCGGGAAATTATTGCGGGAAATTGTAGATTTGCGTAATCAGATGACACGCTGGAACGTGCAGACAGTAGCGCTGAAAGAAATCCGTTTTGCGATCGAAGAAGTATTCCCTGATCTGGTCAAAGACGCGCAGACATTCCATACGTTAAAAGTAAGATTATCCCGTATTCAAATGCTTCAAACAGCCTATGAACATGAAATAGATACATTACTCAAAATCGATGATAACGTAGCAAATTACCGTTCTAATAATATTATGAAAACATTAACAGTCTTTACGGTATTACTAACACCGATGACCGCCTTAGGTGCGATCTGGGGAATGAATTTTAAAAATATGCCGGAATTAGAATGGAAATGGGGTTATTTAGCTTCATTGATTTTGATCTTCGGACTGACTGGCTTAACGTACTGGTGGCTCAAACGTAAAGGGCTGACCGGAGATATTTTGGATATGAATTTAGAACATCAATCCAAAAGTAAGCGTAAAAAGAATATTCCTCACAGTAAATAGATCACAAGATAACATCTCTTATATAGAAGGGAAGGTTGCTTATGTATCCAAAAATATTGTTGGCGGTAGATGGCTCCGAACACTCGTTACGAGCAACAACAGAAGCGATCAAGTTGGTATCATTACAACAGTCAGGTGAGATTGAAGTGGTATTTGTAGCGGATTTCGGCAAAAGTCGTGATGAAGTACTGCGCTATGGAGATATTGATGAATTAGAACTATCTAGACGACAAAAATTATTTCCAATCGAAGAACTTCTGCAACAGCAACAAGCCGCATATGCGATAAAAATATTACATGGAGAACCCGGACAAAGCCTAATCAGGCACGCTAATGATCATTCTTTTGATCTAGTCGTAATGGGAAGCAGAGGGCTGGGCTCTTTGAAAGAAATGGTACTCGGGAGCGTCAGCCACAAAGTAGCCCGTGGTGTCAAATGTCCTGTCCTGATCGTGAAATAAAATACAAAACACGTATACATGTGGAGTCTACCCAAAGTCCTCCCATTTTGTATACGTGTTTTTGTGTTGTTTCTCAAGTTATAAGCGTACTTCGCATCTCATCATCCTGCATATATCTCTGAATTGTCATTTCTATCGTAAAACACTACCTATTATCACTTAGGAACAGATACAGGAACATATTTAGCAACATCTACAGCAACCTGTTCCAGCTTCGCTTTACCCAGTAAATGATAAGGTGAAGAAATGGTTACATAACGATCATCTAATTTGAATGTTAACATATCTACTTTATCCGGTTTGTACCATTTGGCTTTGACTTGATTAGAATTAGGAAGAATTACTGTAGTACCTTTGTAATCATAAGAATAATCACGTGGGGATACCGAAACGGTCATATATTTGAACAAAAAAGTTACTCCATCACCCACACCACTGACTTTGCGAAAAGCATCACCTTTGATCATACGAGTAGGTACATAAGGAGTCTCAAATCCATCAAAGCCTGCAAAAGCTTGAGTGATTTTTTTCAATTGAGTGCTAGAGTAATCTACATTAGTTACAGGATATTGCTTGTTAGTCGTCGTAGAACTAGCAGTAGTTGCTTTAACTTTAACGTTATCTGAATGGGTTGTAGCAGCATGCATGGTAGTTGCTCCTGTCAGAAGTACCCCTGCGATAACCGAAGTTGCGATCCATTTGTGAATATTCATTATTGTACATCTCCTCTGTTGTGTAATTGTCTTGCTTTTTATATTACACATCAAATGTATCTAACTTAAATACCAATTGTATCCAACTTGTAAATAATCACAGCTACTGAAGCAATCATTAAAAAACTGTTGCTAATTTATGACGAATCTTTGGTTGTTACTTTGAGGTAACGATGTTAACTTACATATAGTCGATAGATGGGCGCCTGAGAATCAATCGATCATCAGCAAAAGATTCCAAATAAATAAACAAGTATGGAAACTTTTCAGCTATGGTGTTCGTCTAATAGACAGGGAATAAAGGACAAGCTTGGCAGATAGCGTTTGGCACTATTTCGGGGGAACGAGGATGAATACAAATGAAAAAGAAGATTTGTTCAGCAGTATTAGTAACAGCATTGACGGTAAGCGGAGGTCTACATACACCATCCGTCAGCGCAGCAACACCGATTAAAATTACGATCGATGGAGTTCAGCTAACAACAGACCAGGCACCTGTAATGTCAGCTAACCGTACGATGGTTCCATTAAGAGGTGTTTTTGAAGCGCTAGACGCAAAAGTACTCTGGAAACAAAGCACCAAAACAGTAACAGCTACCAAAGATGGTACAACGATTGTGTTACCACTTGGTTCTAGAACAGCAACAATCAATGGCAAATCTGTTGTATTAGACGTACCTGCAAAGTCGATTAAAGGACGAACAGTTGTCCCTTTACGCTTTGTCAGCGAAGCTTTAGGTGAAAAAGTAGGTTGGAACTCATCGACCAAGACAGTTAGCATTACAACCACTAACTCCAAACCAACAACGCCTACCACACCAACGACTCCATCGACTTCGATCTCACCGGTACCTTATGTGAATACCAAAGTAGTCGGGCAACAAGGAAATGGTAATGATTTAGAAATAAGCTTTCCAGCTTCTGCAAGTACAAAAGGAATCAGTCAGTATCGTATTCTAGTAGTCAAAGCCAATAGTAATACATTTAATATCAATACCGCACAAAATGTACCGGCAGCGAATTATACAGCTATTCCGCAAGGCAGTAGCAATTATACGATCACATTAATGCCTCAAGCTCGTGATACAGACGGACAATTGATTCAGAAAAATGTAAATTACCGTGTCTATGTACTGGCAGTAGGGGCGACTGGATATAACAATGCTTTATCCGTAAGTTCATCGATTGTGTCTCTAGGTGTAGTCGCTACAGCTTCTGCTATAGCAACCGACGTCAAAGCAAGTGATGTCTCCGACAATGGCGATGGACGAGATTTCTCAGTGACATTTACCAAAGCAAGCGATGAAAGTAAATTAAGCAATTACCGTGTATTTGTTGTAAAAACGACAAGTGCAGGTAGCTTTAGTTCAACAGAAGCAGCAAAAGTTAGCAGTTCTAACTATACAACCATTAACAAAACAGGTTCCAATCCAACAACACGCTTAACGAATACCACGCGTGATACATCGGGTGAATTGATTACAACAGGAACAGCATATACGGTATTTGTAGTGTCAATCACAAGCAGTGGCGACAATATTGGTATATCTGCTGGCTCTAATTCATTAACATTAGGACGTACAGTTGAAGCTCCTTCGATCACTAAAGTAGAAGATGTGAGTAACTACGCAGATGGACGGGATATTCAAGTGACGTTTACCAAGTCTTCTGAAGAATCCAAAATTAGCGGATATCGTGTATTCGTAGTGCGTAGCAAAGCATCAGGTGACTTTGATATTGCAACAGCTAACGGATTAGCCTCAAGCCGTTATATCGATGTATCCAAAACAGGTAGCGATCGCACAGTTACGCTATCGACATCACTGAAAGACAGTGGCGGAGAAGCGATTGCCAATGATGTGCCTTATCGTATCTATGTGATGGCGCTTGGTTCAGGTTCGTATGCGAATAGCTTATCTTCTGCTTCTTCTACACTTACACTTCAGACAGGTACGCAATCGACAGGAAATGTGAGTGGAATAGCTGTTAGTGATATTAGCGACTACGGCGATGGACGCGATCTCCAAGTGACATTTAACAAAGCAAGTGATGAAGGATTAGTAAATAACTATCGTGTTATGGTAGTCAAATCAATCAATGCGAGCAAATTCAACCTTTCTACAGCCAATAGTGTATCCAGTTCGAACTATTTACAAATTAGCAAAAATGGTTCTAATCGTACGGTAACGTTCAGTGCAGGTTCCAAAGATGTAAATGGTGATCTGATCAAAAATGGTACTAATTATCAAGTATTTGTTTTAACGACAGGTACAGGAAATGCTTCGGGCAACAATTCATTATCAGGCGCTTCGTCTGTTATTACATTAGCTGCCAATGCTGCAACATCAGCTGTTAATACTGTAGCAACAACGAATAGCAATTCAACAAGTACAGCATCGGATATTACGTTTAGTTTTGTACCGGCTAACGATACCGGTATTTCTGAATATCGTGTCTATGTGGTACGTGCTGATCAAGCAGGTTCATTTAATGTAAATACAGCAAATAATGTAGCTGCGGCAAATTATACACGCATTGCCAAAACAGCAAC
Organism: Paenibacillus kyungheensis; assembly: GCF_028606985.1. Lineage (NCBI taxonomy): Bacteria > Bacillati > Bacillota > Bacilli > Caryophanales > Paenibacillaceae > Paenibacillus > Paenibacillus kyungheensis. The sequence continues at coordinate 334,455 of NZ_CP117416.1, forward strand.
CAAAGTAACGCAAGCTTTAACAACGAGCACCAAAGATTATAACGGTAATGCGATTGTCAAAGATGTAGCTTATCGTGTGTATGTGTTAAGTGTAGCCGATGGTTCGGTTCGCTCGGTAAATACATTATCTGGAGCATCAAATGACTTTACGATCAAGACATCAACGGTAGCGCCGGTTACTAACCTGAATGCGACGGCAACCAATGGGGGAATCAAAGTAACTTTCTCCAAACCATCCGGTGAAACAGGTATTGCAAGCTATGCTGTGATGCTGGTACCGTCTGCAAGCTCAAACAATTTCTCATTGGCAGATGCGAATCGTGTGAGTGAACGCAATTATGAGACAGTCACCAAAGGCGTATATAGCGAGTGGACATTTACAACAACAGATGTTGATATTAATGGCGCTGCTATCCGCTCAGGTGTTGCCTATAAAGCATTTGTATTATCTATTGCTGATGGACGTGTAGCGACCGTTAATGCTCTCTCTGTAGCTTCGAGAGAAGCTCAAATCATCGCTCAGTAATGCTAAGCGGTATCTATAAGTTCTGTTCTCAAGCAAGCTCTTATCGGTCTTTACCGGTAGAGCTTGCTTTTTGATTGCTCCATCTGTACTGGTGATTCGGGCAAGAACATTTAGATTATTGACTCATTATGTCTATTTTTGGTTATGATAAGGAAGGAAGTATTGATTTTTTTTATGAATCATATCTACTTGCCTCCGGGCGGAAAAGAGGGACATTAATGCAATATGTAAAATTAGGTCGTACCGGTCTCGATGTATCGCGAATTTGTTTGGGATGTATGAGTTATGGAATACCTGATCGTGGAGCACATCCATGGACATTAGATGAGCAGAGCAGTCGTCCTTTTATCAAGCAAGCTTTGGAAGCAGGTATTAACTTTTTTGATACAGCCAATGTCTATTCAGATGGAACCAGTGAAGAGATTGTAGGAAAAGCGCTCAAAGAGTACGCGAATCGTGATGAGATCGTTATCGCTACCAAAGTACATGGTAAAATGCATCAAGGTGCAAATGGTGGTGGGCTTTCACGCAAAGCGATTATGGCAGAGATTGATCATAGCCTACAGCGTCTAGGAACTGATTATGTAGATTTATACCAGATTCATCGCTGGGACCCGCATACACCGATAGAAGAAACATTAGAAGCTCTTCATGATGTAGTGAAAGCAGGTAAAGCTAGATATATCGGTGCTTCTTCGATGGCATCTTGGCAATTTATGAAAGCTTTAGATATCAGTAAGCAAAATGGATGGACACGCTTTGTATCTATGCAGAACTATGTTAATTTACTTTATCGGGAAGAAGAACGTGAGATGCTTCCTCTTTGTAAAGAAGAAGGGATTGGCGTGATTCCATGGAGCCCATTAGCACGCGGTCGATTAACTCGTGACTGGGAAGAAGAAACGTCACGTTCTGAAAGTGATAGCTTTGGTCAAAGTCTATATGCAGCTAGTGCTGAAGCAGATCGTAAAGTGGTAGAACGGGTAGCAGAGATTGCCTCTGAGCGTAATATTCCACGTGCACAGGTTGCACTGGCGTGGGTATTGCAAAAAGAACCAGTCACAGCACCAATCGTAGGAGCAACTAAGCTACATCATTTGCAAGATGCAGTTGCGGCTGTAGATCTTGTTCTAACTGAAAATGAAATCAAGCGTCTAGAAGAGCCATATATTCCGCATCCTGTAACAGGATTCTAAATACGATATAAGCAAAACTCCAATCCTTAATATGTATAGGATTGGAGTTTTTGTTATTGTACTATACGTTATCGTAATAGAATTATCCTACATTACAAGCAGTCACCGTTTTGTTTTTACCTGTGCGTTTGGCTTGATAAAGATAATGATCGACCTGTTCAAATAACTGCTCTTTAGTCTGTTCAGAGCCATAGCTTTGCAGACCGATACTGACTGTAACAGACTTGCCATTCATTTCAGGATGTTGTAATTCAGCAACGCCATTACGTATACTTTCTACCAGAGCATAAGCTTCTTCAAATGTCTGATCAAATAAAAGCAACGCGAACTCTTCCCCACCATAACGGGCGGCAATATCGCTAGAAGACATATGTTGTTGAATCACTTGAGACACTTTCCCGAGAATAGTATCTCCTGCTTGATGACCATACGTATCATTAATAGCTTTGAAATCATCAATATCCAATAAAGCCAGATGAAGCTCAGCACCCTTACTAGCATAATCAAAAGCAGTATCATAATAATCATGAAAAGAAATTTGATTATATAGATTCGTCAGACCATCTGTTTTGGACAGTTTACTCATGATAGCATTTTTGACAATCAGATCTTGCTTCGCTAACATCGTCACCTGTAAATCGGTTAAAATTTCTATACCGCAAGCAACGATAATATGAGCAATACAGGTACTTACAATAATAAAAGCAATCACGGCAATCACATCAAAGGAAGATAGATAATTGCGGAAGTGTGAATCTGTCAGATACAATGAAGTAAATGCGATAAGTTGTAAGACTGAAGGAAGCCATAATAAACGACGTTTGAAAAATACGACAGCTGAAAGAATCGGCAACAAACATAGTGCGGTAATAATACGAATATCATAATTTAGATAAATAATCGTCCATGTGATCAGTGTACTTGCACTAAATAACACGTAAAAAGATAAATGATTCCAACGGACATACATCCATTTTGTGATCAAAGTAACGATGCTCATCCAAAGAGTAGGTAGAATTAGAATATAAATATAGAAATGAGAAGCACTATCGTCATAATCCAAAAATACAAAAGAACCCCACTGAGCAAAAAAGTGGACACTAATGACAATCCAGTATACTCTGAAAAATTGATGTATCCATTTGGACTGCTTATTCATAACATCACCATACAGCCTCAAGATTTAAAATGCGTAATCTTACACATTCATGTAAAGACAAGTATAAATCATTATAGGATCATAAGAAAAGACAAGCTTTACCAAAACAAAAAATATACGTATAGCGGGAGGTAGAATACGATGATCGATCCAAGCTGGTACACACAATTAACATTAGAAGATGATGCTTATGATGTGACTGAAGAAGTAACATTTGAAGGAGACTATACATTTCAACTGATGGGGCAAAAGGTTGTGATGCAAGTAGAGTTTATTCAGGCGATTGACAATGAAGAAGAGATTGAACATCTGACGGCTCCTTCTATAGAACAACAACAGATCTGGGAGCATTATATCGAGCATAGCGAATATATTCAGCAGCATGTGTTACAGATCGTTTTTGAACATTATCAAAAGATTGAAGAGCGTTATCGTCAAGCATGGCAAATTGATCCGCAAGATCCTGCTACGATTCAAGAACGAGATCAATCAATTCCGTATATTACACAGCCGGAGCAATTAAAAGCGTATATAACGTTACAAGGATTTCTGATCAAAGAAACTTCAGCGGAAGCGACGTACTATCTTAATTTTCACTGTACATGGGATACAGAACATGGATTAGGAGTCAAAGTAGTTGATCACCAACCTGTTCATGTGAGTACTTTTTATACAGCATACGATATCGATTAAACGGTAATTAACTAATAAAGTATACGCTTACATTTATTGTTTGAAAGCGATTCAGTTCTGTATGCTCTGGTATAAGTATAAAGTGAGCCTTATGACCTTAGCGATTGCTGACGAAAAATGTCACCACCTAAGATGAAAGATGCGGTTTAGCGAAATTACAAAAATTACCTGATAAAGACATTGTATTTATTCGTGTAATCGGTTATAATAAGAGTAACGAAAACGTGACTGGTACTCACATATTGTAGAGGGTTGTTATGTTAGAAGGCGAAGAGCCTTGTACAATATGTGATTATTCTATTTTATCGGATGTTAATCTTCTGAATAAAGAAGGTCATGTAAATTTAATTTCTTTGGAGGTACTACAATGCAAACAGGTACAGTAAAATGGTTTAACGCAGAAAAAGGATTTGGTTTTATCGAAGTTGAAGGCGGAAGCGACGTATTCGTTCACTTTTCTGCTATCACTGGCGACGGTTTCAAAACTTTGGACGAAGGTCAACGCGTAGAATTCAACGTTGTTGAAGGAAACCGTGGTCCACAAGCTGAGAACGTTGTAAAACTGTAATTCAGTTTATAAGACGCCCTTAACGTTAGTTAAGGGTGTTTTTTTATTCAAATATTTGTAACTTGTGCAAGAAACAAATAGATATTACTACTGGGAGGGGACTACACATGTACTATTCACGGAAAAATCCATCGCAAGAGATTCCAATGGCAATGACTGATATATGGGAATGTACAAATCCAGATTGCAAAGGATGGATGCGAGATAACTTTGCACTTGCAGATGTACCGGTTTGTTCACAATGCAAGTCGCCCATGACCCGCGCTCAAAAAGAATTGCCGGTGTTGGATAATACGAGCTATAGTAGACCCAACAAAAAGCGTTAATTCGGATGAAGAGTTTATCAACAATATTAAAAAGCATTAGTTTACTGATGGATGATTGTGATCCACAGATAGACTGATGCTTTTTTTAATTTAATATCATTTGAGATTAACTGAATATAACAGTCATTTACATAAACAATAGAAAATGATAACTATAATCCAAATATTTGGTGTATACCTCTTTGCATAAATGATATAACATAGTATACTAAATGATAATAGTAAATCTAAATTGAAGGTGATTGTATGGCAGATAGTTCAATATCGCTTAAACCGAGATACGAGCAAATGTATTTAACGTTACGTAATCGTTTTCATTCAGGCGAATATACAATAGGGGATAAGATTCCATCGGAGAAAGAATTGATGGAACAATTTGAAGTGAGCCGGATCACTTCGAAGAAAGCGTTAGATATGTTAGTGCAAGATGGATATATTGTACGGCAACCCGGTAGAGGTTCTTTTGTTATCTATAATGGAGATCAACTCGAAATGATAGAAACAGAAGATGGAGACAAATATGATGCTCCAAGCAGACCACGTACCGATCGTAATCAGATTGTACTTGGGCTCATTATGGAAGATTTTAGCGATAGTTATGGTAAAGAAATGCTGGTCGAAATGGAAAGAACTGCGCAAAAAATGGGTGTATATTTGATGTTACGGCTTTCTTTTTCACAGACCGATATCGAAGAAAACGCGATACGAATGTTGAGAGATTATGGAGTTGATGGGCTGATTATTTATCCGACACGCGGGCAAATATTTAATTCAGAGATCTTAAAATTGGTAATAGATCGCTTTCCGCATGTACTGGTCGATCGCTATGTCAAAGGGATTGATTCGACGTCGATTAGCACGGATAATGTAGCCGCAGCAAGCCTGGGTACACATTACTTGTTGGATCAAGGACATCGTCATATCGCGTTATTAACGTCCAAAGTAACCGATAATGTAGCGATTGAAGAACGAATCGAAGGATTCGTACAAGCCCATGCGGAACGTGGTGTGGTACTGGATCGCTCGTCGTGGTTAACCGATATGTACTGGAATAGTAATCAAGAAGAAGATGAGCAAGTGCTTGTTCAACATAATGTAGATATGATCCAGCAGATGATCGAAGCACATCCGCAGATCACAGCATTATTTGCGATGCAGTATGAACTAGCATTATTCGCCAAAGAAGCGATCGAACATATGGGACTGCATATCCCGCAGGACATTTCGATTATTTGTTTTGATAGTCCGCAGGCAAGTGCAGCATTATATCCATTTACACATATGCAACAAGATCAACAATCATTAGGCAGATTAGCGATAGAAAATGTACTTGCGCTGATCGAAGGTGCATCATTGCCTAGCAAAATTTCGTTACAAGCGAACTTGATTCATGGACATTCTGTTGCAGAAGCGTCTGTTCATTCATAAGTAATCTTATTCAAAGATGTATCTTGCTTGTTAAGAAGATACATCTTTTTTGCATAGATATACATTAGGTATACTTAATATTTTTCTTTAATAACATAATATAATGTATTGACATGTTAATAAGGTGTGATTTATTATATAGCTATAAATGTAAGCGCTTAATAAGAGGGGGATTGCAATGAATGATATCGGAAATGGTGTGTTACCATTCTCTGTTCAACAATTGATAGCAGATGTACAAGCCCATCTTACAGAACGTCCCAAGCTCGCACGTATGTTCAATAACTGTATCAGTAATACACTAACAACTACGCTCAAGCCTTTAGAAGATGGAACTGTATTTGTGATCACTGGAGATATTCCTGCAATGTGGTTACGGGATTCAGCCGCGCAAGTTAGACCTTATCTTATCCTTGCTAATGAAGATGGAGAGTTAAGTGATCTAGTAGCCAATGTAGTCAGACGACAAATACATTATATTCAGCTTGATCCTTACGCGAATGCTTTTAATGAAGCAGAGAATGGCAATGGACATCAGGACGATAAGACAGATATGAGCAAATGGATCTGGGAACGCAAATATGAGATCGATTCGCTATGTTATCCGATTCAGTTAGCTTATCTCTTATGGCGGACTACAGGAAGAATTGATCATTTGGATGAACATTTCCGCAAAGCCTGTCATATTATTATGACATTATGGCGTACCGAACAGAAGCATAATGAACATTCACCGTATACGTTTGAACGAATCGATTGTCCGGTATCCGATACGCTCCCTTATGAAGGCAAAGGAACTCCGGTTGGCTTTACAGGGATGACATGGTCAGGATTTCGACCGAGTGATGATGCTTGTGAGTACGGATATTTGATTCCTTCGAATATGTTTGCTGTAGTGGTATTAGGTTATATGGAGCAGATCGCAAGCGAAGTGTATCAAGATGAAGAATGGATTTCTCAAGCTTCTCTATTAAAAGCACAAATTCAAGCAGGTATTGAGGAATATGGTATTGTAGATCATCCTGAATTTGGACGGATATATGCTTACGAGACCGATGGATTAGGCAATTATAATCTGATGGATGATGCTAATGTACCCAGTCTACTTTCGCTTCCTTATCTAGGTTATTGCACGCTAGATGATCCATTGTATCAAAATACTAGAAAGTTTATACTCAGTCAGCACAATCCTTATTATTATAGCGGTACAGCAGCTCAAGGGATTGGTAGTCCTCACACCCCTCCTCAATATATATGGCATATTTCGTTAGCTATGCAAGCTTTGACATCCCAACATCAATCAGAAATTCTATCTTTGCTACACACTTTGGAAAATACCGATGCAGATACTGATTTTCTTCATGAAGGCTTTCATATGGATCGACCGGAAGAATATACACGTGAATGGTTTTCATGGGCTAATTCGTTATTCAGTGAACTGATTTTGACATACTGCGGTTATACAGTTCCCAGCGGTAAAATTCAATCGTCATAAGCTTGTGCAGTAATAGCTATTACGTCATACCCGGTAAATAACACCTTAGATGTCACATGATGTTGTACCCAGAATTAACGATAAGGGAGCGATAACGATGGCAAAAGGCAAACGTAAATGGATAGCAGGGTTATTGGTTAGTTTGACTGTATTAACAGCAGCATGTTCGAATAACAGCGCAGGAACGAGTGCTTCTGGAGGAGATTCATCGAACAAAGTGGTCAAAGTAGCTTATGGAAAATGGAATGAAACAGATAACTGGGGAAAATGGTTAACCAGTGTCAAAACAGAATTTGAGAAAGCGCATCCAGGGGTCACCGTTGAATTGCAACCGATTCAAGGAGCACAATATGCGACCAAAATTCCATTATTGATGTCTGATCCAAGTACAGCTCCTGAAGTACTGGCTGAAGATTCTTTTATGATCAATGCAGATAGTGAAGCAGGATATTTGGAACCGCTTAAAGTAGATAGCTGGTCAGATTGGAGTAATTTTAACGAAGCCATCAAAGCCGCGGCAAAAGGAAAAGATGACAAAACGTATGGCATCCCTTTCTCTACAGATGTACGTGGATTGTATTACAACAAAGAGCTATTTAAAAAAGCAGGCTTACCGGTTCCATGGCAACCTAAAAACTGGCAAGATATTTTAACCGCTTCCCAGACGATTCATGAGAAATTACCAGATATTATTCCATTCTGGATGAACTCCGGTAAAGCAGGTCAAGAAGCGACAACGATGCAGACGTTTGAAATGTTATTATACGGCACAGAAAATCCGCTATATGAAAATGGCAAATGGATTACACAAAGTCCGGGAATCTTGAGCTCGCTTAACTTTATCAACAATATTTATTCTAATGGCTTCGGGCCACCATTATCTCAAGTGCTGACTGCACAAGCAGGTCAAGTGTTAGAAACAGACTTGATGCCGAATCAAAAAGTTGCGATTGCACTTAATGGTAACTGGTTGACAGGGACATGGGCATCTTCAGGTAGCAAACCATGGCCAGAAGCGTTAGACGTCTATGATTTTGTCAAAATGCCAACAGAAAATGGACAAGCACCTGGATTCACTTCTATGTCTGGTGGCTGGACACTTGCTGTAGGTGCTAAATCTGTAGAAAAAGAATTAGGTTGGGAATTTATTCAACTGGCTGTCAATGAAAAACACAATAAAGAATTTGCGATGTTAGATGGGGCATTAACACCTCGCCTTGACGTAGCGAAAGACAAAGAATACAGCGAACAACCGGGTACATTGTATGCCAAAGCGGCTGATTTTATCACTTACACTCATGTTCGTCCAAGCACAGCCGATTATCCTGTTGTCTCTACTGCTATTCAAGAAATGGTTGAAAAAGTAGTCACTAAAGGGGCGAGCCCTCAAGACGCAATGACCCAATATGCGCAAAGTGTACAGCGTAGCGTGGGTGCAGACAAAACAGAGACCAAGTAAAGGAAGAGCATCGTTCAATCTATGATTGGCAGATAAGGTTGAGTAGAGGCGGGATCTAGCGTCGATCAGCCTTATCTGCTCGTCAGGATTGTCCGGTAAAGGAGGGTTCCAGATGGAAGTGTCACATCCGCGTGTGTCCAAACCCAAACGCCATGGAAGTGGTGAGCAATGGCGGGCAGCTTTATTTTTATCCCCTAGCTGGTTGCTATTGTTACTGTTCTTTTTTGTTCCAACGATTTTGACATTTTATTTTGCTTTTACCAATATGGCACTTACTGGTGCAACAGCAGCCAAAACAGAATTTATCGGGTTTGAGAACTTTAAATACATGTTTCAGGATGCTAACTTTCGTACGTCCGTATGGAATACATTAATTTTCTTGATCTTCTCAGCAGTGATCGGGCAACAAGTGATGGGCTTTATTATCGCTGTAATGATGAACGGTCGCAAACAATGGTTCCGCAGTGTCATTGGTTCGATCGTGATTGCAGGTTGGGTAGCTCCAGAAGTGGTATGTGCGTTTGTATGGTTTGCCTTTTTAAACGATACAGGAACCGTCAATACTGTTATTGAATCGCTTGGCATGAAGCCGATAGCCTGGTTGTATACTTTTCCAATGGTATCTGTCATTATCGCTAATATCTGGCATGGTACAGCCTTTTCGATGATGGTATTTCAGGCGGCATTAGGAGATGTGCCAAAAGAAGTTGAAGAATCAGCGATGATTGATGGTGCTTCAGCATGGCAACGGATGATTCGAATTACGTTACCGATGATTATGGGCTCAGTCACTACAAATATGGTATTGGTGACATTGCAGACGCTCGGTTCATTTACATTAATCTATGCGTTAACCGGTGGTGGGCCTGGGATGGCGACCGAGACATTGCCTATCTATATGTATCATCAAGCTTTTGTAAATTATCAATTAGGTTATGGTACAGCGATCTCACTAATGTTGTTAGTGATCGGTATTGTTGCCAGTCTGTTGTATATGCGCATGTTGAAAGTGAAGTTATAAAGGAGGAGAGACCATGAGCAGTCTAAATCTCGGTAAACGGCGTCGCATGAATCGCTTTGTCGTTGCACGTACGTTGCCTTATATTATTCTCTCTCTAATCGGTATGTTATTTTTATTACCTTTATTATGGTTGTTATTTGCATCGCTTGATCAAAATGCGACATTAGCTCTCAAGCTTCCAAGTGCATTTACATTGGATAATTACGTCTCTACTGTTACCAATACCGATAACCAGAAATCGTTTGGTAATGGATTGATATTGGCTGTCGGTCAGGCACTGCTTGTAGTGGTCGTAGCAGGGCTTGCTTCTTATCCATTGTCTCGTTATCAACTCAAGTATAAACGTTCATTTATGTATATCATTTTATTTGCTACAGGCTTGCCAATTACAGCCGTTATGGTGCCTGTTTACCAATTTTTTATCTATTTTCGTATGCAGGATTCGCTCTTTTTTACAGTACTGTTTTTGACTGCATCGGCACTTCCTTATTCGATCTGGATGATGAAGAACTTTATGGATTCGGTTCCGCTTGAATTGGAAGAAGCGGCATGGGTAGATGGTGCTTCGATCTGGACAACATTGCGATTGGTTATTGTACCGTTAATGTTACCGGGTATTTTTACTGTAGGCATCTTTGCTTTTGCAGGCAGTTGGGGTAACTTTTTGGTACCGTTTATTTTGTTACAAAGTCCGGATAAATTACCTGCCGCAGTAACGATTTATCAATATTTTGGGCAAAATGGTCTGGTGCAATACGGTACACTTGCTTCGTTTTCAATTATTTATACGATTCCAGCAGTGGCATTATATATTATCGGACAGCGTTATATGTCGCAAGGATTTAGCTTTGGCGGTGCGAATAAAGGTTGATCTCCAATATGCTCTAATGTATTCAAAGCATGTGTTAAAAAGAGTGATGATAGCTTGTAGATCATTGCTCTTTTTTTTGATTTGTTGCTCTATATCGAAAATTGTTGTCAGTTTACATAAAATTTACTGAAATCACTTGGTACAATAGAAGGAGTATTGTATGATATAGGTTGTGAAATCATCCCAATACTTATGAATGGACAAGGTGAATAAATATAATGAAACCAATAGATTTGCAATATAAGATGCCTGCGGAATGGGAACAACATGAACGTACATTATTATCTTGGCCGATTATGGATTCGATGGTCTATCCTGATGATTATGCTACTGTATGTGATGGATATGAAGAATTAGTGAGTGCGATTGCTGAATTTGAGCCAGTTACACTGGTTGTGAATCCAGATGATGTAGACAATGTCAGCAAACGTTTTGTCGGTCAAGCGGTAGACTTTTTGCCACTTGCACATAATGATGCTTGGTTACGTGACAATGGCCCGACGATCGTTGTTAATGACAAAGGTGAACGTGCAGGGATCAACTGGCACTTCAATGCTTGGGGTGGTAAATACGAGCCGTGGGATCTGGATGATGCAGTAGCTCCAGCGATTCTTAAACACTTGAATATTCGTCAATTCGATGCACCACTTGTACTTGAAGGCGGTTCGATTCATGTAGATGGTGAAGGCACTATGCTGACAACTGAAGAATGTCTGCTTAATACGAACCGTAACCCTGATCTATCTCGCGCAGAGATTGAACAGCATGTCAAAGACTTTACCAATGTAGAACAAATTATCTGGCTCAATCGCGGACTAGCTGGTGATGAAACAGATGGGCATGTTGATAATGTCGCTTGTTTTGCAGCTCCTGGTAAAGTGATTATTCAAGTGTGTCATGATCCTGCCGATGATAATTATGAGATCACGCAAGAAAATCTACGTATCTTAAATGATGCTGTCGATGCCAAAGGACGCAAATTAGAAATTATCGAGATTCAGCAACCACCTATGGTAATGCATGGTGAGCAACGTTTGACACTGAGCTATTTGAATTTCTACTTCGTTAATGGTGGTATTATTTTACCGGTATTCGGCGGTACAGCAGAAGAAGCGGATCAACATGCGATGAATGTATTGCAAGACACTTTCCCTGATCGCAAAATTCGTGCCATCAATGGTATGGCTGTGATTCGCGAAGGTGGTAATGTCCACTGCACAACGCAACAAATTCCTGCTCAAGCTTAATATAGACCTACATGACCTTACTATAGAAAGGATGATAACAACATCATGAGAAATGTAAAAGTAGCGGCTACTCAAATGAGCTGTACGTGGGATATCGATGACAACATCCGCAAAGCAGACAAATTGGTTCGTGAAGCGGCAGCGCAAGGAGCGCAAATTATTTTGCTACAAGAATTATTCGAGACTCCATATTTCTGTCAGAAAGAAAAAGCAGAATATTATCAATATGCAACTGAATTGGAGCAAAACAAAGCGATCAATCATTTCCGTCTAGTGGCGAAAGAATTAGATGTGGTGTTGCCAATTAGCTTTTACGAAAAGAAAAATTATGCGCGTTATAATTCACTTGCTGTGATCGATGCAGACGGTGAGATTCTTGGCAAATATCGCAAAAGCCATATTCCAGACGGTCCGGGGTATGAAGAGAAATTTTACTTTAATCCAGGAGATACAGGGTTCAAAGTATGGGATACCAAATATGCCAAAATCGGCGTCGGAATCTGCTGGGATCAATGGTACCCTGAAGCGGCACGCTGTATGGCACTGATGGGTGCAGAATTGTTATTTTACCCGACAGCTATCGGTTCTGAGCCACAAGATACATCGATCGATTCCAAAGATCACTGGCAAGCATGTATGCTCGGTCATGCTGGAGCGAACTTGATTCCTGTGATCGCTTCAAACCGAATTGGCAAAGAAGAAGACGAAGATTCTTCGATCAACTTCTATGGTTCTTCATTTATTGCAGGCGCTCAAGGTAACAAAATTCAAGAAGCTGATCGGAACAGTGAAGGGGTATTAGTAGCTGAATTTGATCTGGATCAATTGGAAACGCAACGTCTAGAATGGGGCATTTTCCGTGATCGTCGTCCTGAATTGTACGGTATCATCGGTACGTATGATGGTGAGAAAAAAGTTTGATTCACCTATAGATCTAGTGATATACAGCATAATCCAAAAGCAACTCAAGCTTTTAACTCAAAAACACTTTGTTATCTTTCGAGATAATAAGGTGTTTTTTTTAGGTTCTATCTTTGCCGAGGTTGCATACGTTTTTGGAGAGATAGCATACATATCGTTATTCTGTTCAGTCTATGTGCTAAGTCATGTGATATGTATGAATTGTTCTTAATGGTTCAATAACGGTTAATACTACATTAAAGTATTAACAGACTACTAAGGAGGATGACAGATGACTACTAAACGCCACATTACACTCAAAGACGGAACAGTTTTACCTGCAATTGGACAAGGAACATGGAATATGGGCGACGATTCTTCTCGTAGACAAGAGGAGATCGATGCGTTGAAATATGGAGTAGAATTAGGCATGACGGTGATCGATACCGCAGAAATGTATGGAGAAGGACGTTCAGAATTGCTTGTAGGTGAAGCGATTCAAGGGATGAGAGATCAAGTGTTTCTGGTCTCCAAAGTCTATCCTCATAATGCAGGTGGAGATTCCTTGATCCGTAGCTGTGAAAATAGTCTGAATCGATTGGGAACCGACGTGTTAGACTTGTATTTACTTCATTGGCGTGGACGTATTCCTTTGGAAGAAACGATCAAAGGGATGGAAAAATTGGTACAAGAAGGTAAGATTCGCCGCTGGGGTGTATCGAATTTGGACACAAAAGATATGCAGGAAATGATGAAATTACCTAATAGTGACCATTGTGCAACCAATCAAGTATTGTATCATTTGGGATCACGCGGTATAGAAGTGGATTTGTTACCATGGCAAAAAGAACAAGGAATGCCGATTATGGCGTACTCTCCACTAGCACAAGCAGGATCGTTACGAAGCGAACTCACTACAGATGCTACAGTACAACAGATTGCCGAGCAACATGGCGTGCATCCTTTCCAAGTGTTGCTGGCATGGTGTATTCGTGATGGCAATGTACTAGCGATTCCCAAAGCATCCAGCCGTAGTCATGTAGAAAGTAACGCTCAAGCCGCAGAACTGGTATTAAGTGAAGCAGAAATCGCTCAATTGGATCAAGCTTTTCCTGCTCCAGATCACAAAGTACCATTGGATATTATTTGATATGTACCACTATCGGTTCACCAGTAGCTGGAAGATGGAGACGCCAAGAGAGCAATTGTGGGAACTTGTGGATCATTTTGAAGATATCGATTTCTGGCAAGGGGTAAGCTTTGCGAAAATAAAGCAAACTGGAGATGCGAATGGAGTTGGCGATGAGTACGAGTGTACATTTCGCACCAAAATGTTATTCAAACTCAAAATTCTGCTAAAAGTAGCTGATAAAAGCAAACCCAATCAGTTTAAATTAATGGTAGAAGGCCCGCTAGCTGGCGAAGGCACCTGTTTTTTAGAAGAATTAGATCATGGACAGGCGACATTGATTCGTTGTGTCTGGGAAGTCCGTTTAGATCACTCTATGTTGCGAATGAGCAATCCAGTTATGCGCCCTGTCTATGTATGGAGTCATAATAAAGTGATGGATGAAGGGGTAGCAGGAGTAGGTCGACATTTGCAAGCCCGCGTATCTGAAGCTTCTCATATTACCAAAATATATCGTTAATACATCGCTGATGATCAGGCAACAATTTTTACACAGGGGGCATCATTATGGGGAAATATGAGTTCACCGAAAGCTGGTTACTGGAAGCAAGCACGCATGAGGTGTGGGATTTGATTAAAGATTTTGAGAAATTGCATTGCTGGCAAGGCGTGTCATTTCAGCGGTTGCAAGAAGGTGCCAGCAAAAATGGAATAGGCGATAAATATAGAATGAATATGAGAACCAAGCTCTGGTATACGATTTCGCTTGATTTTGTAGTCACTGAAAAGCAAGAACAGACGCTGATTTGTCTGGAAGCTTATGGTGATCTTAGCGGTCAAGGGATATTCCGATTGCAAGAAAGTGGAGCGTATACTCGTCTGGATTACGACTGGCAAGTACACACTAACAAACCATGGATGCAGCGCTGGGAACCGTTATTGCGTCCTCTTTTTATCTGGAATCATAATCGTGTTATGGGGGAAGCAGTGCGAGGTATATCTAATCAATTGGGCGCGCGTCTGGTATAATCAATAGATACTAATCAGATGCAGGAAGTGAATATATGTACCAAAAAGCAGTGCTACGGCTACTATTAATCATACTAATTATGGTGATTGCAGGATGTAATCACCAAGCGAGTGATGAAGAAAATTCGTACCGAATCGATGATGTAAATGTTCGAGCTTTTGTTTTACCGAATGGGAACTTGGATGTGCACGAGTTTTATACGTATACCTTTTTAGATGCTTTTCATGGAACTACTCGTTCTATAGGTCAACAAGGTCATAGGGGTATTTCTAATTTTCAAGCCTATGCTATTCCTAAAGGAGACAGTATACAGTCTATTATTGAACATCCTGAACGTTTAGAATTGTTACCGGTTCAGCAGTATAGTAACAGTAAGCTAGATACCTACCAAATTTTCAAGTCTTCTGTACATGAGACTCAATCTTTTTATTATCATTATGAAATTCAACAGGTTGTACATAAATATACAGATATTAGTGATCTTTACTGGTCTTTTTTTGATCAACAGAATAGTAGCACACTTCACAATGTCCAAATTAGTATTACATTACCGCAAAAAGGCTCTATACAAGATATACATGCTTATCTCAAAGACAAGTATGGCGGAACGCTTTTCTTTGATCAAAATCGAACCGTTTATTATGAAAATAAAGAACTTCCTGCACATCGAGTATCAGAAATACGTATATTATTTCCAGCGCAAATGATGTCTAATATGCAGGCACAACCGATTTTAGCCAAAGATTCACTAATTAGTGAAGAAGACACATTGGCTATAAAATATGCATCAAGAACTGCAAACTTAGAACAGTTACGATCCATTTCAAATCTTGTTATGATTGGGTTCATTCTTCTTATTATCGGTGGGTTAATCTGGCGAATCTATCATCGTCGTCGTGCTAAAAATGCTCGCTTCGCTGTCGGAGAGTTAGAACATACAGATCCTTTATTATTGGCTTATTTGTGGCATCCAGGTCAGATTATACCTGAAGATATTATAGCTTCGTTATTCTCTTTGTATCGTCGGAATGTAATTACTATAGAGACTGTTCCGATTCGACTTAATTATCTTCATGATAGTACAGCACCGGATTATACATTACGCTTCTCAATTAAAGATGTGATTTCTATCCCTCTGCAAAAAGATGAACGTTATTTGTTAGAATGGCTTTTCACTGACTCTCAACGCAGTTTTACATTAGATACTTTAGCAGGACCGACTTCGCAAGAAAAGCATGATCCAGAGCGGATGGAGTATTATCGTGTTCAATATAAAAAATTTTATAAACATTATCGAAAATGGAGCAAACAAGTCAAGAAACGGCTAGATTGGAATAGCTACTATCATGCGCCTATGCTGTTGTCTCCTATATGTATTATTCTAACGCTACTACATGCAGGGATGCTGGCTTATTTATACGTGATAGATATTTTGCCGTCGTTCACAACTACTATAGGATTAACTAGTCTAATCATCATGACAGGAATTACGATCGTATATTATCGTTCCAAATTCGTATTTACGTTATATATGATCGTATATGTATTGATACTGACACTTGGTGTGACTATATCCGAGGTATACACTCTGTTACTATGGTGTAGTATTTTATTATTAATAGGACGTTATGTATTACCTAATAAAGTATGGACAGCTCAAGGATTGCCTTATCGTTATGGAATTAAGTCATTTCGCGAGCAATTACGTACAGGTGGTTATACACATGAAAATAATCCAGAACAGTTAGATCTATTACTCCAATACAGTATTATTTTGAAAGAGGGTACATCTTTTTTAGCTACACATCCTCAACTCACTAGTTACCAACATATGAGTCAGACGGTTCCATTACTGTCTTGGGCAGAAATAAATACTTATACCATTCAATACACGTATCAGACGATGAGGAGATCCACATATTCTCCATCGGATCCTTCAACAATCTATACTCCTAATTATCGTAACGATTCAGATCAAAACCATTCCGATTCTTCTTCTAATCATTCTTCAGGTGGCGGCGGAGGAGCAGGTACTTTTTGAGAAATAACGATTTGCTTTCATATATATTTAACATTATGTTTACTTCATTAAAGATCGGGTAAGTTGTAGATAAGCAATACACACAGGAATCAAATGAAATGAACGTATATATTGAATAGGATGAAGGAGGAAATGAAAATGACTGGAAGAAAAGCGTTATGGAGTGCTATTGGAATGGGTGCGGCGTACCTTATGCGTAACAAAAGTGCACGCGATAAAGTGATCTCTCAAGTTCGTCGTGTAGCAACGTCGATGCGTGATAAGAAAAATGGTAATTCATCCAACACAACGAACAATAACTATTAATAGATTAGATCATAAAAAGACAGATCAAACGTCTACAACGTATGCTTTATACGAGGTGGGCGTTTTTTTATTGACAAATACCAAGTTATCAGATAGGATTTAAAAATAAACCGACTGACGAGTCAATCAAGGGGTTGATCGTATCGATCATACAACGTTAAGTTCTCGTGAACAGGATGCGATAGAGAAGCGTGAAAAGTTAATGCAGATTGCCCTCAAGCAATTTGTTGATGCTGGTTATCATGCAACTAAAGTGTCTGATATTGTTGCAGAAGCAGGGGTAGCGCAAGGAACGTTTTACTGGTATTTCAAAAGCAAAGAAAGTATAGCACTTCAAATTATAGAGCAAGGTAGACAGCAGTTATTGGAAGTGATTGGTGTAGGTTACCGTACCCATTCAGGTACTGCCGATGATATGGTGCAAGCTTCGGAGAAATTGTTATATCGATTATTTCAATTTGCCGAGCAACACACTCATTTGATGCGCATGTTGCTTGATGGTACAGGATTTAGCGAAGCAGTACGGGAACAGATTATGCTTACCCGTTCACAGATGGAGCAAGGATTTGTGCAAAATATTCAGCGGGCGATAGAGTTAGAGATGTTACCTGTACATACGGAAGCATCTGTAAGGGCAGCTTTTCTAATGAGTCTGATCGAAGGGGTAATTGTACGCTGGTTGTTCAGTTCAGGTACAAGTGCATCTTCTTCAGGGCTGGTGAATCATACCGCTGAACAATTGGCAAAAGAAACAGCACGTTTTGAATTTTATGGTCTGCTGGGCAGAACCGATTAAAGGAGAATACAATAATGAAATCATTACGTCGTACGTCTACACCGATCGTTTGGGCAATGTTACTTATGGTGGTATTGAGTGCTTGCGGTAATGCGGCTCCACGTTCTACAGCTACTGATCCAGCGAGCAATACCAGTGCAGAGACTACAGCCACCGCTACTTCAGGTAATACACTGGAAGCGATCAAATCTGCTGGTGTACTGAAAGTCGGATTAATGGGCACATATGCACCTTATAATTTTTTGAATGCAAATAAAGAAGTAGACGGATTCGATGCAGATATCGCCAAAGAAGTAGCCAAGCGTCTGGGCGTCAAAGCTGAATTTACAACACAAGCTTTTTCAGGATTGATTCCAAGTCTACAAGCAGGCAAGTTCGATGCGATTATCAGTCAGGTCACAATTACAGACGAACGTAAACAACAATTGGATTTCTCTGACCCGTATATTACCAATCAGGTCAAAATTATCGTGAATGCTAACAATACAGATATTACAAAGCTAGCTGATTTTAAAGATAAAAATATCGGTGTAGGTCTGGGAACAAATGATGAGACCTACCTACGTACAGAAGTATTGCCACAAGTCGGTAACTTTAATATCAAAACGTATAACGATGTAATCACTTCTTTACAAGATTTGAATGTAGGTCGTATTGATGCCACGATCAACAATATTTATGCTCTCAAACCTATCGTTGAAGAAAATGGATTCAAAATCAAAGCTGTCGGTGATGCAATCAAATCCGACCAAGCTGGTATTGCGATTCGTAAAGATAATCCTGACCTTTTAAAAGCACTGAACAAAGCGTTAACAGATATGAAAGCAGACGGTACGTACGAGACTATTTTTGTAAAATGGTTCGGTGAAAAGCCTGCTGCTGAATAATAACAATTATTAAAGCTTGATCAGGACTGCGTTCACTACGGTGCGCAGTCTTCTGTTTTACCATGATCAAGAGAGGAGATTATAGATATGCAATTAGTATGGGATAACCTACCTTTTCTTTTAAAAGGTGCAGGTTATACATTGTTGATTACGATCATATCCATGTTTTTCGGATTGATTATCGGGGTGATCGTAGCGATTGCGCGTATGCAAGGCAACCGTCCGATTCGCTGGATTGCCCGGTTCTATGTATCTATTATTCGGGGGACGCCGGTGCTTGTACAGCTAGTGATCGTGTATTACGGGCTGACTGATTATGGAATTACACTGGATGCGATTCCTGCCGCTTGTATTGCTTTGAGTATCAATATTGGTGCGTATTTATCAGAGACTTTTCGCGGAGCGATTCTTTCGATTCCAAAAGGGCAGACCGAAGCGGCTTATGCAACAGGGATGACATCAGCACAGACGATGTGGCGTATTATTTTACCACAAGCGGCACGTACAGCGATTCCACCGATGGGAAATACATTTATCGGTATGCTTAAAGAAACGTCATTAGTATCGGTTATTACGGTCACCGATCTATTGCGATCTGCTGATTTGTTGATTGCTCAATATTATGTATATATGCCTTTTTATATTGGAATTGCGATCATGTACTGGATTATGAGTACGATATTCTCAACGATTTTGGAACGTATTGAACGACGATTGGCTAAAGCATACTAAAACGAATGTGAGGGAAGTATTATGATCCAAACTCGTGGATTGTCCAAAACATTTGGTACACATCAAGTATTACATGAGATAGATCTGGATGTACAAGCAGGCGAAATTGTTGTACTGCTAGGCCCCAGTGGTTCAGGAAAAAGTACATTACTGCGCTGTCTAAACGGATTAGAAGATCTAAGCGCAGGTTCGATAGAAGTGAACAGTATTCAAGTAACTAGCACGATGAAGCTGAAAGAACGTCAGCACAAAATGCTCCAAATTCGTAGACAGACAGGTATGGTATTTCAACAATTTAATTTGTATCCTCACAAAACAGCACTCGGAAATGTAACCGAATCTCTCCGAATGGTCAAAAAGCTAGAAGCGACTCATGCTCGGCATGTCGGCGAACGAGTATTGGATCGAGTAGGCTTATTGGAAAAGAAAGATCAATATCCTTCAAGGCTGTCAGGAGGACAACAACAACGTGTCGGTATTGCTCGTGCATTAGCGATGGAGCCAGACATTATTTTATTTGATGAACCAACATCGGCACTTGATCCAGAATTGGTAGGAGAAGTGTTGGATGTTATGAAATCTCTAGCGCAAGAAGGAATGACGATGATTGTTGTTACCCATGAGATGAAATTTGCCCGTCAGGTGGCGAATAAAGTGATTTTTATGGATGAGGGACGCATTATCGAGCAGTCTGATCCTGAATCTTTTTTTGAACGACCTGTAACAGAAAGAGCGCAACGTTTCCTTAGTAAAGTGATGGATTATTAATATAATATACGAAAGCAGGTAGAGATCATGAACGTAACTACAGTATGGAATGGTAAAAGAGCATTTGAAGCAGTAGGTCCTTCCGGTTATCCAATCGGTATGGATGCTACAGCCGCGTATGGTGGTGATGGTAAAGGCGCAACACCAATGGAATTATTGCTTGCGGGTCTAGCAGGATGTATCGGTATTGATATTACAATGATTTTAGATGCGTTTTTGCATAATATTGATAAAATTGAGATCGAAACGGAAGGTACGCGCAAAGAAGCTATGCCTAAAGGATTTACTGCGATCGATCTTATTTTCAAAGTAGATGGAGATATTCCAGATTATCGTGTGTGGAAAGCGATTCAAATGGGCAAAGAAAAGTATTGTGCTGTCTCTGATTCACTAAGTGCAGATATTCATTATCGTCTGATTTTGAATGGTGAAGAAGTGGTACAACCTGCTTAATAGTAAAGAGATATCTTGTTGCTTATACAAGATATCTCTTTTTTTATATCATAAGCGTGATCTTGAATCGGAATAAGTGAAAAATTATACATAATAAAGATAGTCAACGACTATTCGTTAAACGCATTAAAGGGTAGTTTATACATATGAAAGCTTTCCGATTCTCAATTGCGAAAGTGCGTACGGCAACATGGAGGGGAATACAGTGATTAACCATTCAGAACAAAATCAATTGATTTATGAACATATATATCGTATGTCTCCTTTTGGGATTGCTGTTATTTCACCTAAAGATGGAGCTTGGTTACAGGTGAACCCTGCTTTTTGTAAAATGCTTGGTTACTCTGAAGAAGAAATGTGCCGGATGCGTGAAGAAAATATTACTTGTTTGGAAGATCAATTCCAAATCGGATATCAAAGTATATATGCACAAATGAAAGAAAACCAATCCGAACAATATCATACAGAACATCGGTATTTGCACAAAAAAGGTCATTTAATCTGGACTTCTATCGATATTTCGATTATTTATGATATGCAGCATCAACCTTTATATTATATTGCTCAATTTCAGGATATTACTTCGCAAAAAGAACATGAAATGATTATTGCGGAGAATGAAGATTTATATACTTTAATTACCGAGAATGCGCGCGATTTGATTTCATATAGTACGCCGGATGGGATATTGCGTTATGTGTCAGATTCATTTTATGCTGTGCTAGGCTATCATCCTGAAGAAATGATCGGGCAAGATCGAATGCAATATTATCATCCTGATGATGCATTACAAATGAAAAATAGCGGGAATACGTATCTAGAATGGGGTACGATGACCCGTCGTCTTAAACATAAAAAAGGACATTATTTGTGGTTCGAGATTTTATTTCAAGTGGTACGCAATGATCAAGGAGAGATCGAGAAAGTTCTAGGTGTTGGACGTGATGTGAATGAACGCAAAAAGAATGAAGATCGACTGGTTGAAGCTCAGCGCATCGCGCATATTGGAGCATGGGACTGGGATATTTCGAATGGTTCCTTTAGTTTTGCAGAAGAAACAAGACGTTTGTTTGGATATGCATTTAGAGCGGAAGAGCCTTATAGCGAAGATATTTTGAAAATGATCCATCCTGAAGATCTACCGGATTTCCGTAAAGCGATTCGTTACACGATGCTTACTGGTGAAGGTGGCGAACATATTTACCGGATTATTTTAGCCGATGGTACGATGAAATATTTGCAGTCTCACTGGAGTGCAGCACTTGATGATCGAGGTCAACCGATTCATATTATTGGGATGACTCAGGATATTACAGAGCGCACACGTATGGAAGAACGTCTCAAAGATAGTGAACGTAATTATCGCTTGATCTCAGAGCAATCGCTAGATTTTATATCACGTAATTCTGTAGAAGATACTACGTATCTGTATTGTTCACCAGCTTGTTATTCTATTCTGGGTTATCAGCCGGATGAGTTAGAAGGAACACCAGCGATAGAGTATATTCATCCTGATGATGTAAGTGATATCAAACAGTATATGACCTTGAATCTGCAAGGAGAACAGCCTCAACCGATTACGTATCGTCAGCGCCACAAATCAGGTAGCTACGTATGGATGGAGTTGTCCGGTCGCTATGTATACGATGAACATGGCAATATTCAAGAGATGGTGTCGATTGCGCGTGATATTAATGAGCGCAGACAGGCGGCTTTGTTAATCGAAGAAAGCGAACAACGGTACAAATCGTTATTTGAATATAATCCAGCAGGGGTATTTTCATTTGATGTGAATGGACGTTATACCACTGTTAATTCTAATATGGAAAAATTACTAGAACGTACAGAAGCCGAACTGATCGGTATGCCTTTTGAACCGCTGGTCGCTCCTGAAAATATTTATGATACAGCGGAACATTTTGAACTGGCTTTAAAAGGAAAACCGCAGACGTATGAATCTCAGATTATTTTGAAAAATGGAGATCGGCGCGCCATCAGTCTGGTGAATGTGCCGATTGTGGTAGATAAGCAAATTGTAGGTGTCTACGGTATAGCGACAGATATTACTGAAATGAGAAGGTATATTGAACAGATCGAGAAATTGAGTAATGAGTATACACTGATTCTGAATTCAGTCTCTGAAGGTATCTTCGGTCTGGACAATGAAGGCGTCGCTACCTTTATTAATCCGGCGGCAACGCGGATGTTAGGCTTCCATGCACGTGAGTTGATTGGTAAACATCTGCTGGATATGTTCCAGCTAGCTCATCCAGATGGAGGGCCGTATGTAGCGAAAGAAAATCCGATCTATGTTGCTCTATTAGAAGGTTGTTTTCATGAAGAACAGGAAGCGATTTTCTGGCGTAAAGATGGTTCCAGCTTTCTCGTATCGTATCGTATTACACCGATCTGGGATCGAGGTAAGCGCAAAGGTGCTGTTATTGTATTTAATGATATTACGAATGAAAAGCAAATTATTCGTGCCAAAGAATTAGCGGAACGTGCTGATCGTGCGAAGTCTGAATTTTTGGCTATTATGAGTCATGAGATTCGGACACCGATGAATGGGATTATCGGCATGACAGGATTATTAGCAGATACACCACTGGACGAAGAACAATTGAGCTATACCGAAATTATTAAAGACAGCAGTGATGCGTTACTGCATATTCTGAATGAAATTTTAGATTTCAGTAAAATAGAAGCCGGTAAAATGGTGCTGGATCATGAACCGATTGATCTAGTGATGTTAGTCGATAGTGTACTGGATCTATTCACTTCTCGTGCTGCTGAAAAAGATATTCAGTTAACTTATCATGTCGATAACCGCGTACCTGCTTCAGTCGTCGGCGATGCGTCTCGCTTGCGACAAGTGTTGGTTAACTTGGTTAGTAATGCGATTAAATTTACCGATCAAGGAAGTGTACGATTGTCGATTTCGCTATTAGATATGCGCTCGACAGGAGAATGTATTTTGGAGTTTGAGATCAAAGATACCGGAATCGGTATATCTTCTGACAAACAGGATAAACTGTTCCAATCGTTTTCTCAGCTTCATCCTGCCATCAACCGTAAGTATGGAGGAACAGGTCTAGGTCTAGCTATTTGTAAAAAGCTGATCGAGCTGATGGGTGGTTCGATCGATGTGGATAGCGAAGAAGGGCAAGGAGCAACATTCCGTTTTGTAGTTCCTTTCAAACCATTTGAAGAACCGAAGGCTATTGAAGCTATAGGGACAAATAGCGAACAACAGAACCGTTATATGATGCCTGAATTTAAGTATGGCCCTTTACGGATTCTACTGGCAGAAGATCATCCCGTTAATCAGAAATTAATGGTAGAGATTTTGAAAAAGATTGGTTATCAAGCAGATGTAGCGAATAATGGACGTGAAGCATTATCGGCGGCTATCGCTCATCCTTACGATATTATATTTATGGATATACAAATGCCTGAGATGGATGGTATTGAAGCTACACGTAATATCCGGGAGCGTCTAACCGAACAAGAGCAACCGGTGATTATTGCGGTGACTGCTTTTGCACGAATGGAAGATCGTCAAATGTGTTTGGACGCAGGTATGCAAGACTTTATTAGTAAACCATTACGCTTTCCCGATATTGATCGTGCATTACAACAATATGCTAAATATATTCAGCAATCCGAATAAAGGAGGAGTCACATGAAGCGCAAACTATTAATAACAGGCGCAAGTGGTGTGATTGGGAAGAGTCTTTATCAAGGGTTACAACAAGAATATGATGTACTGGCAACAGATATTGAAGGCGATACAGCACAAGGGATACAACCATTAGATATTACTGATGCAGAGCAAATCAAACAAAAAACGGTAGGGATTGATACGATATTGCATATAGCCTGGCAAAAAGATGAAGATGACTTTTTGGGCGTAGCTTTACCTGTCAATGTAACCGGTGCTTATCATTTGTTTGAAGCCGCCAAGCAAAATGGCGTTAAACGGATTATTTTCGCAAGTTCGAATCATTCTACAGGCTTCTATCAAGTAGGAGAAACGATAGATGTAAATGATCCGTATCGCCCTGATAGTATTTATGGCTTGAGTAAATGTTATATTGAATTGTTAGGACGTTTGTATAGCGATCAAAATCATCTTTCTTCTTTCAATATTCGTATTGGAAATTTTCCTGGTGATGATCGACCTCATTCAGAACGTGCTACTCATATCTGGATCTCTGAACGTGATCTACTTCAGTTGGTGAAATGTTGTATAGAAGCACCAGCAGAGCGCAAATATATGAATCTGTACGGTACATCAGCGAATACAGATAATTATTATAATATTGATTATTTAGCAGAAGAGATTGGTTATCGTCCTCAAGATGATGCTACCGAGGTATTGGCTGCTGAGAATCAAAAGAAAGAACAACTTCCGCAAGATGAGACATTATTTCAAGGTGGGCAAGAAGGATAATTATCATAAAAAACAACAACAAAAGCCAGTTGTCTTCGTATCTGATATGTATTCAGACTTGAAGATAACTGGCTTTTGTATAGTATTGCGGATATTAATGATTGATTATACTTTGAACACAGAAGCAGCAGTATTAAGCTCTTCTGCTAATTGGGCTAACGAGTGAGAAGTAGCGGCTGTTTCTTCAGAAGCGGCAGCAGATTCTTGACTGGCTGCGGCAATCGATTCTACAGCAAACATAACTTCATTAGCTTGAGCAGCTTCTTCTTCGCAAGCCGCCGCAATTTCATTGACTTTAATAGCAGAGTCATTTACTACATTCACAATTTTTTGGAATGCTTCTTCAGTATGAGCAGATTGAGTTACACTGTGAGTCACTGCTTTGACACTGGACTGCGTATTTTTTTGCATCACTTTGATAATCGTGGCAATTTGTTTGGTAGCATCGATACTACGTTCAGCTAATTTACGCACTTCGTCTGCAACAACAGCGAATCCTTTCCCTTGATCACCTGCACGAGCAGCTTCAATAGCGGCATTTAGCGCAAGTAGATTCGTCTGATTCGCAATATCGTCGATAACACTAATGATTTCACCGATACGCTGAGAATCATCTTCTAATTTATTCATAGAATCACTGACTTCATTCATCGACACTTTAGACTCGCTAACAATTTGTTTACCTTGTTCAGCCATATCTACTGTAAGGTTAGATAATTCAGCCGCACCGCTTGCACTTACAGCCACAGAATCAATAGCCGCAGAGAGCTCTTTGAACAATTCAGTAATCATTGAAGCAGATTCAGCTTGCGTATTGCTGGTGTTCGCAATCTGCTCTGTACTTGCTGATATTTCTTGTGAAGAAGCCGCTACATTTTCTGAAGATAAAGTAATCCGTTCGATCAATTGGCGTAGATTGGTAGCCATCGTGTGAACCGATGTAGATAACTGTCCAACTTCATCTTTATTTTTATTTTCCAAACTTTCACTAAGATCGCCTTTAGCATACTTGGAGATTAAATCCGTAAGCTTACGTAGTGGAGAAGAAATGCTACGCGAGATTATAGAACCTAGCAAAATACTAAATAACGTAACCAGAATCAAAGAAATAATAGTGATTTTGACACAAGCAACATAGCTGTCTTCAATCTCTTGACTGGCTTGTTGAGCAAGATTCGAATTGTTATCGATCATTACGGCGATGGCATCAGCCACCTGATCGCCTACAGGTTTTAGTGTGTTGTCTTTGTAGTTGTTAAAAACAGTTAGATTATTAGCCTGTGCTAATCGTGTAGCTTCTTCGTATAAGACTAAGTAATCTTTGTATGTTTGATTAAATTTATCCAGATTCGCTTTTTCTTTTTCAGTAGTGATTGAATTGCCATATGTTTGAGCCAAACTTTCCATATTCGTCTGGAAATCTTTCATTTTGGTCAGTAAGGCTAATTTTTTCTCGGATGTCTGTGCTGTACTCACATCCCGCACAGCTACACGCAATCGCTGATAATAGACTTCGATTTGCGATAAATCTTTTACTGCTACGAGATTATGGCTATACATATTCTTAGCTTTGTTGTTCAGATCTTTTAAATTTTGCAAACTGTATAATCCGAAACTAACAAAGATTAAGGTAATAATTAAAAAAGCAGAGATAATTTTTGTTGCTGTTCTCAAATTCCGAAACCACTGCATACCCAAACCTCCCAAATGCATAATGTAAACATGATATATATTTCGACACTATATGATAATTCTTAATAGGAAATTAAAACTTTTGTACCAAAAATTAAAAAAAATAAATATTTTTAATACATTTTCTTCATATTTCCACATTATGACGTTGATAGCAGACTTGTTTCTGGATCAGGAATAAAGGGGATAAAACTATAAGAAGTATTCATTTAAAATATATTTGCAGGTTCATGCAAAAAAGGAGATTATACGAATGGAAAAAGTAATCGAGACAGAACAAGGGTTAGCATTGCAAATAGATGGTGAAACGAAAGCTGAAATAGGATTTAGTGATTATGATGAGCAATCGATAAGTATCGATCATACTTTTGTATCCGAAGAATTACGCGGGCAAAAAGTAGGGCAAGATTTGGTGAAAAGAGCAGTCGATATTGCTCGCAAGCAAGGAAAAACAGTTGTCCCTGCTTGTTCTTATGCATTAGCATTATTCAAACGCAATAAAGATTATCACGATATCTGGCGTAAAGACGTATAAAATCCAAACAACCTCAAAATGTTCAAACTGTTGTCACCAAAGGGCTTACCCTCAACTCCAATATAAAACTATAATGAGAGTATGAACTTGAAAGATGGGGAGCGTCTGCATGGATAAAAATACACAGCCTAATGTGGCAACACCAAAAACGAATAAAAACTTTGCCGGAATTATTATTACTGTATCCGTTATTGCTAACGTTATTATTTTGTTGTTATTTTTCTCACCAGCAATAGGTTACAAAGGTACAGTCGATTTTGATATTACGTTATTGCCACGAATGAATGCGATCTTTAACAGCTTTACCTTTATTTTTCTAGTAGCAGCTTTAATAGCGATTTTGAGAAAAAATATTAAAGTCCATCGCGGCTTTATTTTAGCGGCTTTTTCATCGACATTGTTATTTCTAGTCACTTATCTAACGTTTCATTATCTATCACCAGAAACCGCTAAATTTGGTGGCGTAGGTATTGTGCGTCCTATCTATTTCTTTATCCTGATTACACATAGTTTCTTAGCTGCGATTATTGTACCGCTTGCTTTGTTTGCTCTGGTATGGGGATGGACGATGCAGATTGCAAAACACAAAAAAATTGTACGTTGGACAATGCCAATCTGGTTATATGTAAGTTCTACAGGTGTTATCGTATATCTGATGATGGCACCGTATTATTGATCACTTTGGATAACTGAACACAACAAAAAGAACCGCAGCGATCCGGGCTGCGGTTCTTTTTGTATAGAAAAATAATGATAAAGTTATTGTAAAAGCTGTATCTTATACAATACCGTCTTTGTAATTGTTCTGCCAGTGTTTGTCGCCTTTGTGTGTGAAGTCTTCTACTGTTCTTTCCAATGTTTCTACCAATTGTGCTTTGATCTCAGCGATTGTATCACGATATACGCGTTCTTCGTTACCGTTGATTTTGTCACCGTAGATTGCTAGAGAAGCTGTATATTGGCGGTGTTTTTCAACCAATTCATCAATAGATTCTAATGCATGCTCTACATACCGAGTGATAGATTGTTGGTCTTTTGGAAGCATATCACGAAGTTGTTGTACTTTACTTGTGTTTGTCATTTTCGGTCACCTCTTATTATTAATTGTAAATTTACATTAACACTTTTTCACATTAATTACCTTAAATTCGGATTAAATTTTGACAAATTTATGAACGAACTATAACGACAGTCCAATAAAGTGTTGATACATAAGGGAAAAAATATATATATGATCAAGACCTTTGAATTAGGTTAAAGGTCATTGTTTACTGAAAAATGATGTGTCCAATGTGTGTCTGTTAATGTCTATACTATCATTTCGGTAGAATTATTTTCAAATGTTATAGCAAATACTACTTTAGTCACAATTTGTCGATAAATAGGAACTATGTCCTACTTAATTTCCTATAGCCGTATATTTACTATTTTTTCTAGTACTATTCTAGTATAAATCTTTATACATAGTATAAATTTACATATAAATCTATGATATACATTATAACCTCTTTTCCAAATAATTAACCTGTGATACAGTAACGGTCAGATTGTCTATAACTAAAAACACATCGCAAAAGGGGACGTCTTGTAGCAAAAAGACCTATTCAACATCAGAACAATGGTGTAAAGAAGATTATAATGTCTATGATCAACAGCACATCGAACAAATTCTAATAACGAGGACGGTGAATTATGGAAGTACAATCACTACGACAGGTCGAAAAGTTAGCACTTGAAAAAAATCGGATCTACAAACAAAGCAAGCTTCGTTATTTATCGCGTTCGATGCTTGCCAGTATGTTTATCGGATTTGGCGTTATTGTCGCATTCAAAACAGGGAACTTCTTTTATGCGGTTGAGTCTCCTATGGCGTACCCGATGGCTGCGTTAACGTTCGGAGCGGCGATCATATTGATCTCTTATGGCGGTGGAGACTTATTTACAGGAGATACCTTCTACTACTCCTACGCGGCGATACGGCGTAAGCTGAAGTGGTTAGATGTGATCAGGATGTGGATCACAAGTTATTTTGGGAATATACTCGGAGCATGTGCATTTGCGTTGCTGATTTTTTTAACAGGATTATATGCAGATCATTCGGTCAATGCGTTTCTGTTAAATGTCGTTCAGCACAAAATGGAAGCGCCTACGATGCAATTGTTTTTCCGCGCTATTTTGTGTAACTGGCTTGTCTGTCTGGCTTTCTTTATTCCGATGGGCTTGAAAGGCGATGGCGCCAAACTATTTGCTATGATGTTATTTGTATTTTGTTTCTTTATTTCGGGATATGAGCACAGTATCGCGAATATGTGTACATTTGCGATTGCTCTGGTAGTTGATCATCCATCTACTATTAATTTTGCAGGGGTTATTCATAATCTTATTCCGGTAACACTCGGAAATTTGATCGGTGGAGCGATATTCATGTCGACGATGTACTATTATGTTAATAAGCCATTTATGGATGAAGAACACGAGGCATAAATCAATCAAATACTGATAAAAGACCAGCCATGATCATCATGTGGCTGGTCTTTTTTACTGAATAGTCTTAAAGAACTAAAAATATTTTTAAATTTTAATGAATGTGTGTTTATTCGACAAAATATTGGTTATAATTATATAGTAGTGAGACTTATTACACGTGTCCAACACAAAGGGAGAGCCAACATGAGTGTTTATCAATTTTCTGCAAGAGCTATGAATGGTAAAGAAGTATCATTAGAAGAATATAAAGATCAAGTTATCTTAGTCGTAAATACAGCAAGTCAATGTGGTTTTACATTCCAATATGAAGATTTACAAAAGTTGTATGATCGTTATAAAGAAAAAGGTTTAGTGATTTTAGGCTTTCCTTGTAACCAATTTGCAGATCAAGAGCCTGATGGTAATGATAAAGTAGAAGCATTTTGTATGTTGAATTATGGTGTATCGTTCCCAATGTTCCAAAAAGTAGATGTGCGTGATCAAAATGCTCATCCATTGTTCAAGTATTTGGTAGAACAGAAGTCATTTGAAGGATTTAATATGAATCATTCCGTATCTAAATTGATGGTACAATTGCTGAACGAGAAGCATCCAGAATATTTGCCAGGCGATTCAATCAAATGGAACTTTACTAAATTCCTAATCGATCGTAACGGTGAAGTGGTTAAACGTTTTGAATCGACAACTGATCCTTTGGATATGGAAGAAGATATCGAAGCACTGTTATAAAATTGTAATCCACTATAATGTAAGCTATAAATATAAACGACATGATCAATGAATTGAATATATAGTAAAAGCCTGGCAGGATTTTGTCCTAGCAGGCTTTTTTTGTGCATAAAAAAACCGACATCTTCACATATGAAGTATCGGTTTGAGGAACAGATTGTGGTGATAGATTCAACCATTCCAATCTTCCTTATATATAGTATAACAAGATCATTCATATGATCTTTATTCTCAGTAAAAAGGATACTTTTTGATTCTTAACAAACTATGCGCGTGTTCTAGAAGGAGTCTGGCTATGTTTCATATATTCTAATTTACGAATAATTTCTTTTTGCCATTTAAGATCGCCAATACGTACGGCAAGGTTGAGAAGATCCAGATAATCATCTACTTGTAGTGAAGTCTTCTGTGTCATTACGTTCATCGAGATTCCGGCTCCTTTGAAGTTAAAATAGGTTACTGTGCTCCATCAACATCTATATTATCATTTCATTATCAGTTGACTAGGAATGATAATCATTATCATAAATTTATTGTAAACATTAATACAGTCAATTGCAAATGAATTATTCAATTTTTATTAAAAATAAGTATATATTTCGATATGTTCACATGATGTCCATACGTGAGACATGTCATAATCCGTTGCAAACACGTACAATAGTGATCGCAAAGATCAATTTTTACGTAAGTAAAGGAGAGTTATATGTCGTATACCAAAATTAAATGGATCATTTTATTTTTACCTACAGTAACGATTGGCTTATGGGAATATATTCGTCATCAATTTCTAATGCCGTATCTCTCGATGGAAGTGGGTAATTGGTTATCACCGGTTATTATCTATGTGGTCAGTGTTACTTTGCTACGGCAATTATTTGATATGTTAGAAAATACGCGTGCAGCGCTCGATCAAGAGCGGATCGTCAAAGGAAAATTGGAAGAACGTCAGTTGCTCGCTGGAGAACTGCATGATGGAGTAGCTCAATCTTTGTTTTTACTCGGCGTAAAGTTAGATCGAGCGAAACGGATGTATGATGATCCACATGTACAGGAAACGCTTAACGATATCAGTCGCACAGTAAGTGAAGCCAATCACGATGTACGACAAGCGATTGCTGATCTAAAGCATGTTCCTCGTAGTGGAGCAACAGAAGAAGTGTCACTTGCTTATCGTGTCTGGGAAATGATTCCGTTAGCCGGTGTAAAAACAGAATTAGATTGGAAGTTAGACGATCAATATATCCAACCTGAAGAACAAGCAGAACTATTAGCTTGTATACGAGAAGGGTTATTGAATATTCACAAACATGCGCATGCTCAGCAGGTCTGGATACATAGTGAAGGCAATGAGAATGGCTGGCAGATTGTGATTGAAGATGATGGAGAAGGATTTCATGAACAGTCTTTGCAATTGCCCGGTCGATTTGGCTTGAAAATTACGGCTGAACGTGCACAGTGGAGAGGATGGGCATTTGCTTTGCAACGTCAACAAGAACGAACTTTATTTATCATCAAAGGAGGTAATCGTGATGAATAGTGTACGTGTCTTAATCGTCGATGATCATGCTCATGCACGCGAAGCAACGCGTGTAATTTTGTCTGAAGATCCAATGTTCAATATTGTAGGTACAGCGACAAGCGGTCAGGAAGCGTTAGAGTTCACCGAGCAATGGATGCCTGATCTGATTTTGATGGATATTTCAATGAAAGGGATGGATGGGTTAGAAACGACTCGTCTGATTAAACTTAGATTTCCTTATATCAAAATTATTATGATGACTGTATCCGATGATGCCGCCCATCTATTCGAAGCGATTAAGCAAGGCGCACAAGGATATATTCTCAAAAGCTTGCCGCCTTCAATGTGGTTGGAATATTTGCGTAGTGTTGTGCTGGATGAAGCAGGGCTTAGTCAAGAGATTGCACTGCGTATTCTGCAACAGTTCCCATCGACCAAAGTGCAAAATGATCCGGTAGCGAACACTTTAACACCACGTGAACGAGAAATTTTGCACTGGGTATCGTCAGGGCTGACCAATCGAGATATTGCGGCAGAGCTTAGTATTTCAGAGCAAACGGTCAAAAATCATCTCAAAAATTTACTACACAAATTGCAATTAGAAAATCGAGTACAATTGACAAGATATGCGATTGAGCATGGATTAGCGTCAGATCAGCTCTATCGTCCATAATCTTTTCAAATTTAAGCCATATTTGTAACAGATATAGCCCTATATAGTCATGTTCAGAATGTACTCACTTCGATACTATAGAGATTGTGATTGCACAAAACGGACTTCATAGAAGGCATCTCACATAAAGTAGGTGAATCATATTTATCATACATCAATTTATTTTTCGATAACCAAGCGAAGATTGTTGTTACCTGTATTGCTAGTCCTTTTGAGTATTTGTAGTGGATTATCCTTTCCACAAAGCACTTCGGCTCATTCGTATGTGCAACAATCTGTCCCTGCTCAAAATGAAGTGCTAGACAAAGCACCTGACAAAATCACATTATTATTCAATGAATCGATACAGCCTGCGTATTATCAGATTGTATTGATGGATTCGTCCGGTCAAAAAATAGACGGAGTCAAAGCTGTTATTGATAGTAAAAATGCAGCTCTATTAGAAGCAAACATTCCGGTAAAGCTTGCTGATGATATTTACAATATTTCATGGAAAGCGGTCTCAGGAGATGGACATCCGGTAGAAGGCGGAATCGTTTTTCAAGTCGGAGACGGTGCTGGCAAAAAAATGTCAGACGCGCCGACTACACTACCAGATAGTAAATCGGTCAATCCATTATTGATTGTAATGCGGTGGTTACAGTATACCGGTCAATCATTAGTATTAGGATTACTTGCGTTATCACTATTTTTATTACCGGCTCGCTTACGTACATCTGAAGCAACAACATGGATGCGTCAGCGTCGATATGCGTTATTTTTATGGATAGGGATGGCATTAACAGTGGTTGCGTTATTGGTTCAATTGCCACTACGCATTGCCTGGAATGCAGATATTCCGGTTATGCAGACTACAACTGAATTAGGCAATACATTCCGCGAAACGACTTTCGGTCAGGTATGGTTGATCCAGATGATCACTGCTGTACTGATCGTTATTCTGGTAGCTTTGTATGCGCATAGCAAGCTTGCAACTGCTGCGAAGCGTGCTATCGGAATGATTGCAATTGCTTTGATGATTGTACAATTGCTCGCCAAATCACTGGATGGACATGCTTATGCAGAACCGTATGCCGGCATTGCGATTGCGGCTGATTTTATCCATCTGGTCTCGGCTCTAGTATGGAGTGGTGCACTGGTAGCGATGGCGGTATTTGTACCGCGTATTGTAGCTCCTTTTACAGGAGAAGAACGCAAAACGGTATATTGGAGTATTGTGCGCCGCTTCTCATGGTGGGCGATTATATCGGTAGCGGCTTTATTGGTTACTGGTATTTATGGAAGTATTATTTATCTGCCTAGTCTGATGGCGCTGTTCAATACCGCTTATGGGTTGACGCTACTTGCAAAAATGTTGTTATTCCTTGTGATGGCGGCATTCGGTGCCATGAATTATGTCAAAGGACGCCAGCAAAAAGAAGAGCTTGGCAAAGACTTGA
The DNA here is from genome assembly GCF_028606985.1 of Paenibacillus kyungheensis. Lineage (NCBI taxonomy): Bacteria > Bacillati > Bacillota > Bacilli > Caryophanales > Paenibacillaceae > Paenibacillus > Paenibacillus kyungheensis. The sequence continues at coordinate 369,016 of NZ_CP117416.1, forward strand.
TGTGGGAAGTGTTAACTGGCTTTGTGATCTTGATGCTAGCGGCGGCGCTGGTGCATCTTTCTCCTCAAGCTGCTCCGATCAGTAATGGAGCGACACCGAAGCAGACCGTACAGACACAAGAAGTCGATGGATATGAGATTAAATTAGAGGTTCCTCAAGCGCAGATGGGTAGCAATAATTTTATCGTATCTGTTAAAAACAAAAATGAAGCCAAACCTGTAGATGTCGAACAAATTACATTAACGATGAATCATATGGACATGGCGATGGCTCCTACTGAAATTCTGCTTACAGCCAGTGATGGCAAAGATGGAGTCTATCAGAAAACAGGTATGGTGAGTATGAATGGTAACTGGCATGTCAAAGTTCATATTTTGACCAAGTCTTTAGATACGATTGATACTGAATTTACGCTACGGATTGGTCAATAAGCTGTGGTACAACAGGCAGATTATATTATGCCTGTATGATATATAAAAAAGGGAGTATGACGAATGAAAAAAAACTCGGTATTTACCAAAATGATCACAATCGGTTCAGCAGTTATGGTCGCAGGATTACTAACATTTAGCAGTATTGCAAGTGCGCATGTTACGGTCAAACCTGCTCAATCAATGCCTTCCGCCTGGGAAACGTATACGATCAAAGTACCTTCTGAAAAAGATTTGCCAACGACTAAAGTAACATTAAAAGTACCGGAAAACTTATCTTTCAAACAATATCAACCTGTACCGGGTTGGAAAACAACAACTGAAAAAAATGATGCTGGTGAAATTACATCGATCACTTGGGAAGCAGAAAGTGGCGGGATTGAAGCAGGTCAATTTCAGCAATTTGTATTTGTAGGTGAAAATCCAGCTAAAGATGGCGAATTAGCATGGGATGCGTACCAATACTATAGCGATGGTAGCGTAGTCGAATGGACTGGCAAAGAAGGAAGCGAACTTCCTCATTCGATTACTACGATTACAGAAAATGCAGCTACGACAACACCGGCGGCTCCTAAAACCGACGGACATGATACAGCAACAACCGAAGATACTGCGACAGCTACAGATGAAGCGGCTGGAACAGATACTACAACGGAAAGCACACCAGCGACAGGCACAACAACAGATACTGCGGCTTCAAATGATATGAACACGATGCCGATGGAACAACCGGCTAGCAGTAATGGTCTACAAGTAACGACATTGATTATTTCGATTATTGCCTTAGTATTAGGTGGAGTTGCTGTAATGAATTCACGCAAACGCAAATAAAAAAGTACCATAAAAAGACATTTTATCTTCTAAAGCCAAAAAGATTGAGAACTTAGCTGTCATTGTTCTTGATCTTTTTGGCTTTTTTTATGCAGAAAAACTCATTTTCATAAAAAAAATTAATATTTTTGTTAAAAAACCTTACATATCTATTGTATCCTGTGCATATTTTTTTTATACTGCATTAAACGAAAATGTCGTATTATGATCTTAAAATGGAGGGAATGCTAGTGAGTCAAACACCAGTACAATCGCCGTCAAGTCCAGGAAAAATATTTACATGGGTCGAGAAGATCGGTAATAAAATTCCTAATCCATTTTTACTGTTTGTGTATTTGATCATTATTTTGATGTTAGCGACAGCTATTTTGTCGTGGTTGCATGTGTCGGTAAAAGATCCGACGAATGGAGAATCAGTTGTTGTCAAAAACTTGCTTAGTGCAGAAGGCATTCAGTGGATTCTACCTAATATCATCAAAAATTTTAGCGGATTTACGCCTTTAGGTTCGATTCTGGCATTGGTATTAGGAGCAGGATTAGCAGAAAAAGTAGGGCTGTTACAAGCGTTAATGTTGAAAATGGCTTCTCGCGTCAGTGCCAAGTATGCCAGTTATATGGTGTTGTTTATCGCCTTTTTCAGTCACATTTCTTCAGATGCAGCGTTAGTCATTATGCCTCCACTGGGAGCACTAATGTTCCTAGCAGTAGGTCGTCATCCGATTGCAGGCTTGATGGCGGCTATTGCAGGCGTAGGTTCTGGATTTACAGCGAATTTACTGGTGGTGACGACAGATGTATTGCTATCTGGAATCAGTACAGAAGCCGCCAAAGCAGTAAACAGCACGATTAGTGTCAGTGTATTGGACAACTGGTTTTTTATGGCGACATCGGTTATTGTGCTGACGATTACAGGAGCAATCGTTACCGATAAATTTGTAGAGCCTCGATTGCCTAAATATCAAGGAACCGATCAAGACAAGATGGAAGCTTTGACGCCTATTCAAAATAAAGGTCTACTTGCAAGCGGTATAGCGGCAATTGTATTTATTGGTGTGATGTTATTATTGATTTTGCCTAGCAACGGTATTCTTCGAAATCCCGAAACAGGTTCGATTGTGCCTTCGCCATTTATGTCTGGTATTGTGCCAATTATTATTATTTTCTTTTTTGTAGTTGCTGTTACTTATGGTGTTGTAACCAAGCAGATTCGTAATCAAGGCGATATTCCACTGTTGTTGATTGATCCGATGAAAGGAATGGCTGGCTTTATTGTGATGGTCTTTCCATTATCTCAATTTGTGGCTTTCTTCAACTGGAGTAATATGGGGAAATTTATTGCTTTAGGATTAACAGATATATTAGAAAAAACAAATATGACAGGCATGCCTGCTTTTCTAGGATTGATGTTCTTGTCTGCTCTACTATGTATGTTTATCGCCAGTGGATCAGCGATCTGGTCGATTCTGGCACCTGTATTTGTACCGATGTTTATGTTGCTCGGTTATCATCCAGCATTTGCGCAAATGATCTTCCGTATCGCTGATTCGTCAGTGATTCCTTTCGCTCCAATGTCACCATTCCTTCCATTGTTTTTAGGATTTTTACAGCGATATCAGAAAAATGCACGTTTAGGCACGTATTATTCACTTATTTTACCGTATCCGATCGTTTTCCTGATCGTCTGGTCGTTGATGTTGATTGTCTGGTATATGTTAGGGCTTCCGATTGGCCCGGGTGTGTATCCGCGATTAGCTGATTCATAAAAAAACGATTAGATCGATTACTATATGCTTCAAATATAAGATGCACATTTAACAAGGAGATGAACTTGCATGTTAAACATCATTGAATTACGCCGAGATTTGCATCAACATCCTGAATTGGGATTTACCGAATATCGTACAGCTTCGATTGTTGTACAGACTTTAAAATCGTTAGGGTATGACGTGATCTATGGGCAAGATGCGATTGATGGAGACAGTCGGCGCGGATTACCAAGCGACAAAGTACTGGAAGAATCGTATCAACGTGCACTAGAACATGGCGCTGACCCAGATATTGTAGGTAATATGCGTGGTGGATATACGGCGGTCGTCGGCACGTTAACAGGAAAGCGTTCAGGGCCGACACTGGCTTTTCGTTTTGATATGGATGCACTGCCTATTGTAGAAAGTAAAGATCAAGATCATTTTCCACAACAACATACATTTGTCTCGCATTTTCCAGGGAATATGCATGCTTGCGCGCATGATGGTCATACAACGATCGGACTGGGTGTTGCAGAAGCGTTAAGCCAGCAAGAGTTCGCGGGAACGATCAAGTTGATTTTTCAGCCAGCCGAAGAAGGGGTACGCGGTGCTTATGCTATGGTCGAAAAAGGGATATTGGACGATGTGGATTATCTATTTTGCGCTCATCTGGGTTGTGAAGTGCCTACCGGTCAATTGCATGGAGGAACAACAGGCTATCTGGCAACGACCAAGTTAGCAGCCCATTTTCAAGGAGTAGCTTCGCATGCAGGAGCAACACCGGAAAAAGGACGGAATGCACTGCTTGGAGCGGCAACCGCTTTGCTTAATATTCATAGTATTCCACGATATAGCACAGGAGATACACGAATCAATGTAGGGGTACTGGAAGGCGGTACAGCGGCCAATATTATTCCTGAACATGCGCGTATGGTTATCGAGACTCGCTCTGAATCGGAAGAGGTCAATAGTGAGCTAGAGCAACGTGTGCGTACAATTATTGAACATAGCGCAGGTATGCATGGATTGGAGTATGACGTTGAAGTAGTAGGTGGAGCCATACCGATTACTTGCGATGAAGATATGATACAAATTGCTCGAGAAGAAGCGGTCGGTATCGAAGGTGTGCATACAATTCCTGAAGAAAGTGCTTATTCTACCGGCAGTGAAGATGCCAGTTATATGTTACGACGTGTGCAGGAAAATGGCGGTAAAGCGACTTATATGATTATAGGAGGCAGTAATCCTGCTCCTCATCATCATCCGAAGTTTGATATTGAAGAAGCGGCATTACCGATCGGAATCGAATGGTTCCGCCGAATCGCGATGCGTATTCTGCGTTAAAATCGTCCAAGCTTCTTTTGCCCATAGAACTTGATATAATAAGAAGTAACGTATATTCAAGTGTGAGGACAAAGGAGAAGATGATGACGTATCGATTCGGTATCGTGGGGCCACTCCCATCTGTAGAACGTATTTTAAATCTGACCCGGGATCTAGCGGACGATGTAGAATTTGTGGCGATGGTCTATAATCATCCACGAGAAATTCCACAAATCTTAGAACAGTATCGTTCCACAGTCAAAGGCTGGCTATTTTCAGGGCCTATTCCGTTATCAGTTGCAAGCCCTTTTTTGAAAGAACATGAATTAACAGCTTATTGTAAGCCTGCTGGTTCAGGATTATACAAAGCTTTATTACAAATGAATATGGATTATCATATTCGGGATCACCGCTATTCGGTTGATATTATTCGTTCAGAAGACTTGGATATGCACGAGTCTTTTGCTGAAGCAGGATTGCCGATCGACCAAGTGTATCTCAATATATTTGAAGGCTCGGATGAACCGGAGACATTAATTCAATTTCATATGGATAAATGGAAAAGCGGGCAAAGTGTAGCGGCATTAACCTGTATGCATTTTGTCTATGCTGCTCTGCAAGAACAAGGGGTTCCAGTGTATCGTTTGACGACAAGTTCGCAAGATATTCGGCAAGCCGCCAAGCTACTGATTCAGCAAGCGAGAAGTTCTTATTTTAAAGATACTCAGATCGGGATTCATATGATCGAAGCCGATCTACTTAATCATCGCTCGCTAACCGAATCTACTTCGTATGGATTGCAGTATGCTGAATTACGGATTAAAACCGTACTTTTGCAATTGTGTGAACATATGGATGGTGTGCTGGTGGACAAAGGAAATGGACGCTACCAGATATTTAGTACACGTGGAGCGATTGAACGTGAATTATCGAGACTGCATCATAGTATCGAGCAGATTGCTCTGGAGATTGAAGTGGAAGTGTCTGTAGGAATAGGGTATGGAGACACAGCGTTAGCCGCGGAGAATCATGCGCTACGTGCTCTTCAGCAAAGTAAACAACAAGAATCGTCTTCACACATTATTATTGTGCAAGATAACGGTGTGATTCGTGAAGCAGTAGGACAGATCGAAGAATGGAGTTATAGTTCTCGTTCTCTAGATCGAGCATTATTGTCTCAACTGAACGAAGCTAATATCAGTGTCAAAACGTACAAAAAAATCGAAGCACTGACACAGCGGATGAACTGGGATGGCTTCACAACCGCTCAACTTGCTCAACATTTGTCTATGACTGTGCGTAATGCCCAACGGATTATGAGTAGCCTTTGTCACATTCATCTTGCCGAGGTAGAAGGCGAGGAGCTACAAGCGCTACGAGGGAGACCACGCAAAATTTACCGTTTAACTCAGGTGCATGGTTCTGCTGAAGTATCACTTGAACAAACAAACCACAGTCTAGATTAAAGGGGGAGTCATGTTGGATAAGAAGCTTATTTCATTTAGTAACGGGATCAAATTATATTACATTATCGTAGCGGCTGTCTGGGTTTTTCTGATGATTCGCAAATCAAATCTGATGACACAAGGTGCGAGTACTGCTCAGCAACAATCGTTGTATGTAGCAGTAATAACAGTGGGGATTTTGGCTATCGTGCCTGCTCTGATTCTGGCATGGAGAGGATTGTATCGCTGGATAAGCAAAGCACCTGATGTGACTGTGCCTATGCGTCGGTTTCTTTTAATTATCAGTATTCCGATGTTGCTGGTGATCGGTTATATGGTGGAATTGATTCTTATTATGATTTTTGTAGGCTTAGGAGGATAATATTATGATCAATACCGATACGATTCATCGCTCTATTGATGATCGTCAACACAAATGGACAGCGATGAGTGATCAGATCTGGGAATATGCAGAGACTCGTTTTGAAGAAAAGCAATCTGCTGAATTGTTATGCCTTGCTCTAGAGCACGAAGGATTCCATGTGGAGCGTGGAAGTGGAGGTATTGAGACTGCATTTATAGCCAGTTATGGAAGTGGTCAACCTGTAATCGCTTTGTTAGGGGAATATGATGCATTATCCGGACTTAGTCAGCAATCAGGTAGTGCAACTGAACAAGCGATCGTGGCAGGTGGCAATGGTCATGGATGTGGTCATAATCTGCTTGGAACAGGTGCATTAGCGGCGGCGGTTGCTGTTAAAGATTATATGGAGCAACATGGATTAGCCGGAACGGTTCGTTATTACGGTTGTCCTGCGGAAGAAGGCGGCTCTGGCAAAACATTTATGGCGCGCGAAGGATTATTTGACGATGTGGACAGTGCAGTCACATGGCATCCTATGGATTATCATAGTGTGATGTCGGTTCATACGCTGGCGAACTTTCAGATTTATTATAAATTTAAAGGCAAAAGCGCTCATGCCGCTGCAAGTCCGCATCTGGGAAGAAGTGCGCTTGATGCGGTAGAACTGATGAATATTGGTGTGAATTACTTGCGAGAACATATTATTCAAGAAGCTCGTATTCATTATGCAGTGACTCATACCGGTGGTTTATCGCCTAATGTGGTACAAGCAAATGCAGAAGTGCTGTATCTGATTCGTGCGCCTCATGTACGAGAAGCCGCTGATATTATGGAAAGAGTTCATGATATCGCTAAAGGTGCAGCACTGATGACAGGCACAGAAGTAGAGATTGTATTTGATAAAGCATGTTCAAATATTATTCCGAATACCACGCTAGAACAGGTTGTGTATGACCAATTTGCTCAATTTCCGATTCCTGAACATACTTCAGAAGAATTAGCATTGGCTACTGCGGTGCAAAATACATTAACAGCGCAAGAAAAAAAGGGCAGTCCACATCTACCAGCTACCCTTCAGGGTAAAGTGTTAGCAGATCATGTGAATCCATATCTGCATGGACTCATGTTATACGGATCAACCGATGTATCAGATGTAAGCTGGATTACGCCTACAGTGCAGTGTACAACCGCTTGCTTTGCTATTGGTACGATGCCTCATAGCTGGCAATGGGTGACGTTAGGAGCAACTTCTATTGCTCATAAAGGTATGCTCTATGCCAGTAAAATTATGGCGGCTACCGCTATCGAAATTATGCAAAATCCTCAATTGCGTCAAACTGCACAAGCAGAACTAAAAGAGCGATTGCAAGGCGAGACGTATGTATGTCCGATTCCGGCAGATGTTGTTCCTTCTGCGACCAAATAAAATCAGTAAGATTCAAAAGCAAAAAGCTATCTATTTAGAGTATATGTACTCCTGATAGATAGCTTTTTGCTTTGTTTTCAACTATTGAATACTGTACCTCTAGTTAAAACCTTATTGCAGAGATTCGACTTCAAATACAGGGATCGTGATATTGGATTCTAGATTGGCAGGAGCATCAGGAGCGTCTACTCCATAGTCTGGTTCTTGTAGTAATCCTGTTTCGTCTGTTGATTCTGGTGTTCCATTTTCTTCGGTAGGTGTATTATTTTCACCTGTAGAATGGGTGTCGCCAGATCCTAATGTGTTAGTAAATGGTTCAAATTCACCTCGGAATACACCGGAGACAACGAAGGAACCTGTACTCCAGTTCAATTCTCCTCGAAGACGAATATATTGCTCTCCGACTAATGCAATCGCTCCTCGATCATCTGCATCAGTAGATACGATATTGACTTCAAATGACACAGGCTCATTAAGATAGCTTGTTAGTGTACTTCCATCAATAGAAGTATATTCATTCTGTGTCTCGGTACGTGTGTACTCTCCATCTTCATTACGGGCATAGATAGCAGTCTGTCCTTTTTCTAAATCAGATGGATTTTGTACTTGTATCGTTTGATTGTCACCGATTGTATATCCATCAGCTTCGACAGAAAGCAACGCACGGAACCCACTAGGTTCAACCGCATAAAAAGAAAAAGTAGCTGTACGATCTGTAGTAGGTTCGGATTGAATTTCGATCACAGGTTGATCAGGTGTCCCTAATTGATTCACGATCGCTAGACTACGGATCTGAGACGCTTGTTGTGCAATCTCTCCAGACAGAATACTGGTATCACCATTAGCTGTCATTGTGCCAATATAGAGATGATTCTCAGCATCAGTGGCCAGCGCATAGACATCTGCATTAAGTCCGTTAGTGCCTCCAACTACATGTTGATACGCAACTGAAGGATTAGAGCTTTGCAACACATACAGCGGATCACTCGAAGCCCATGCGACTTTTGTCTGTGCTATCAGATTGGTAGTATCTTGGACAGGTTGTAACGCTTGGTAAATATCGAGAGCTTGTTGATACTGACCTGCTGTCACCATAGTATTGGCTTCACGAAGTAATGAATTAATCTCATTATTGATCGTGGTTGTCACAGGAGAAGAACTTAGATTGACTGTAGTGACCCACTGATTAAAGCTTTGAGCATGAGTAACAAAGTTATTAATCTGCTGACTTGCAATATCGGTGGCAAGAATCTTGGCTGCATTATTTTGCGCCGCAGTCAGTACCCATGTTGCACTCCAATCATGTTGTTGATAACCATCCCATGTACTGCGTGCTTGTTCTAGAAAAGCAGTAAAATCACCGGCGGCTGCCAGACGTGTTAGTTTGGTCTGATCATACGTTTTGAACAATGTATTGAGATAAGCTTGGCGTGTGCTTTTAACAGCTAGATACTTTTCCGGAATCTGCAATAGATTCCATTTATCCGATTCATCGGTGTAATTGTGCTTTTGTAGATTATTTTGTAGCCCTGCTTCGAACAATTCACGAAAAGCTTGAAAATCGGTCTTTAATTGATCATTGATCTTCGATTCATTCGTAATTTGCTTGTATTGAACTGTATACCTTTTGTCGGCTTGTTGTTGCTGACTGAGACGTTGTTGCCATAATTTATAAGCGGTGAGATACGCTTCAAATTGTTGGGTACTGGCGGCAGATTGAAGCTGTTGCTGACTGGAACTTACTGTCTGCTTCCAATCTGTAATCGGCAATAATTGCAATAACCGATTAGCAATATGTTCATTCTGGTACCGAATCGATGTGTTGGTATTCGCTTTTTGATAAAAGGTTTCGGCTTCTACCCATTGCTTCTGATCATAATAGCGATCTGCTTCTTGCACAGCATGGATTTTTTGCGAAATTTGAACCCCTTTATAGACTGCTAGTACGGCTGCAATAGCGCAAGCTACGATTAACAGATTACGTAATGCAAATAAACGAATAATACTCATGAGATCCCTATTCCAGGAATAGCAGGCTCAAAATCAGAATCGCCTTTGTACAATTCTTGACGAATAGTTTCCAAGTCTATTGCCATTGCACTGTCTTTTTGCGCAGGATCGTTGTTGATCATCCGGTACAATCGTAAAAAACGGTCTTTCGGTAAAAAGCGTGCATAACGACGAACAAATCCAGGATACATCGTGACATAACGCTTCATTCGCACCGCTGCCGAGGTTACACTGACCAGAATATTCATTCCATTTTCTAATTTCAAAATCTGAGGTTCGTTTGCTATCACATAACGAATAGCTCGATCTTTCACCATTTCGCGTTTGATTTTGGCAATTTCGCCGATATATTCGGCTAACAAAGGATCGAAATCTTGCACAATCAATGAATCTAGATCCAGATCCATATCACTACGCAACCGAAAATTTTGCAATAAAGACAATTGAGCCAGTCGTAGGCGATCATTATGCACAACAACGGCTGCTTGACGTAACATATGATATCCTTCGACATCTTCACCGCTACGTACAGCCGTTACAGCTGTTGATTGATCACGTACAGTGCCTTCATAGATCGTTTTACTATCTGTTTTGAATAAGCGTGCTAACTGCCGTAATGTTTCTTTAGATATCATACGGCGTTGAACCAAAACAAGAACCGCTATACATACTGCACCTGTGATCACAGAAATAACGATTTCAGTGACCTCTTTCGATACGACAACCGCTATAATAGTAAGAAGAAGAGCAAATAGAATCTCATTCATCATTTTGCGCTTAGCACGTAGACGGGCATGTTGTGTCACAGGAACAAGTGCTTGCTTGCCACAATCCGGACAAGCATCACCAGGTAAAATGGTGTAATTCTGACATTTCCGGCATATTCGTAAGTTATCGTATACACGCCGGGTGCGATGAAGCACCGGTAATTGAATCGATTTTTTGGTTGTTGTCATAGATTAAGATCACTCACTATACATCGTATTTATAAATAACTTCAGGAGTCTGCTAACAAGGAATTGGGTAAATCTGCGAATCTGTTAGCTTCTTTGGTTAATAGTAGATAGTAACTGCTTTTCTAATTCATCTTCTGTTGGGACACGTTTGCGTTTAAATGCGTACATAGACAATCTTAGGATAACAAAAAGAAACAAAACAGCGAGACATACGTATGCAAACATATGACATTCCTTTCTTAATCAGATTTATCGAGTCTAACTTTAATCTAAGGGAGGATCGGGATTACTTGTTGAATTATAAAGTGTTCAACAACCTCACTATACCTATATTTTAGCGCATAATCTATTACAGAATAGCGAAAATTAGGAGTGATATTCAACTTTTAGCCTATAGTCTAGTGGATTCCCCCGTCTTAAGGTGGGGAAGATATTTGCGAATATGCGTTATAATGGTATCCGGCTTGTTATGATAAATAGCGCATATGTGTTTGTGATTTATGATCTAAAATGGAGTAAAATGGATATACCGATAAGAATAGTATCAAATTTTTCACTTTATGATTTTTAAGGCATGTTAAGGTGAATTTAACCGGCGCTTAATGAAAATGTCGTAAGATGGTGTACGATAGCGCCATCTATCTATCCAGTGAAGGAGTAGACTTATGTCCCGAAGAAATACAAACTTTATGTATATCCTGCTAGCTTTGGTTCTGTGCCTGACACAGTTGCCTAGCACGATGTTCGCTGCTTCAGCGACAAATAGTACTAATAATTCGACTACACCGATTGATGCGGTCTTGGTACTGGATGCTAGTAATTCTATGAAATCCAGTGACCCGCAACAACTAGGTAGTGAAGCGATGAAATTATTTATAGATATGCTACCATCGCAAGGCGATCGAGTAGGAGTTGTATCGTATACAGACCGTATTGAACGTGAAAAGGCATTGACTGCTATTCAGTCTGCTGATGATAAAACACAGCTCAAGTCTTTTATCGATGGTCTAACACGAGGAGCGTATACGGATATCTCGGTAGGAATGAAAGAAGCCGTTAACATTTTGCAAGATAATGCACAGCAAGGACATGAACCGATGATTGTATTGTTCGCTGATGGTAACAATCAGTTGAACAGTAATTCCGGACGCAGTAACAGTGATGCAGATAATGATCTGAATACAGCTGTAGCACAAGCCAAAAAAGACGGGTATCCTGTCTATACAATCGGGCTGAATGCAGACGGTAAGCTAAATCAAGAAGCATTGAAAAAGATTGCTGATGATACAGGTGGTAAATCTTTTGTAACAACTTCGGCGCAAGATTTGCCAGAGATTCTAAGTGAAATTTTTGCAGATCATCAAGAAGTGAATGTGGTACCTGTCGATTCGATAACAGGTAACGGACAATTTCAAGATGTGAAGATTCATATTCCGAATGCCAATGTAAAAGAAGCAAATATTTCTATTATGTCGTCACAAGCGGTTGAAGTGAAATTAGTCGATCCGTCAGGCAATGCTGTAGCTGTACCATCAGACAAAGTCAGCATGTCTACTTCCAAAAGCTATTCGCTAGTTAAATTGTTATCTCCAGAGCAAGGGGATTGGACATTACAGGTTAAAGGTGTCGATCAAGACAAGATTGATATTAATCTGGTGTTTAACTATAACCTGGAATTAGCACTAGATCCTATTCCGACCAAAGCGTACAGTAAAGGCGATAAAATCGATATCGTTTCTTATTTAACAAGCGGTGGTCAGAAATTAACAGATAATTCGCAAGCAAGCAGTATGAAAGCTGTGCTGAATGTGAAAGACATGGATACAGGAACAACCAGTCAAGTTCCGTTGACTACAGATGGTAGTGAATTTAAAGGTACATTTGAAGTGCCTGACAATCATGTCTATCAACTGGTTGCTCGTGCAGAAGAACAAAGCTTTTATCGTGAGACTGCTCCAGTAACAATTGATGCCAAAGGCGGTGTATCCGGTAGTGGCGAAAAAGCTGGATTGGGTCTGGTTACATGGATCATTATTGCAGTCGTTGCGTTACTGATACTTGCAGGATTGTGGTTCTTACTTGGCTTCTTGAAAAAAAGAAACCGCGGCTTTGTTGGACAAATGGTTATCGAGATTCGCGATGAAAATACCGGCGAACGCTCTTACCCACAATACAAAAAACTAACTACATTCCGTGGCAAATTTAACCTGCATCAACTGGTTCAACTTGCACCAGAACTGAAAGAAACTGAAAATATTATTTTCACACCAAGCAGTAACGACCGTATTATGATTCGGAACAACGCGGACAACGTAATCGAAAAATCCGCCCGCGCGATCGATGCGTCTAAAGGCTTTGAACTTAAAAGCGGCGACCGCATCATGATCAGCTTACGTCAGGTCGACAAAACAATTATGCTTGAATACCTAACATAATTCCTATACACAAACTATTCATATTACATCTGTATACTGAAACAGAGTGTGTATCATGCTGAAATTAGGTTGTGTATGCTAAAACACAAAGATATTCTTTTAAAAAAATAGTCTATCTCTTTTCAAAATCTCATAATCATTGATTACAATATATTATTGAAACCAAAACGTATCTTTTAAAGTATGTATCTCATGACATATATCTTAAAGTACAATCCAGTACTCAAGCTTTTAGAGAATGTTTAACTACAACCCAGCACCGGATTGCAAAGCCAAGCGCATTCAATCTCTCGTCTTCCTACCCAAGCGCTCCAAAGTGGAAGGATGCACAAGCGAAGGGGATGGAATCGTTCTGAAAGTCGCCTTTAAGACTCGGATATCGACCACCCAGTGGTCAAATCAAGATATCCGATCTTACCAGCGACGCCAAGAACGATTCCACCCCGTAGCGCTTGTCCTCACATCCACCCATCACCAAATAAAGAAATTTAATTCGCCCAAGGGGGATCATTCATGAAACCAATCGTTAGAGAACACATTCAACAACTGGACGTATCACTTGGCGGTGGTATTGTCAGTGATAAAATACGCGTCGATACGATCGACAACCCTATTTTGATTATCGGACTTGGGGGTACAGGTATTGATGCACTATTGCGTCTGAAATACCAGATCAACCGTCGCTTCAAGCTTCCAGAAGATCCAATGACTAAGAAAAAACAAGACAAACCAGATAATGTTGAATTTCTTGCTTTTGAAACGAACGAACAAGATCGTAACAAAAAATATAAAGGTATCGGGCTTGATCCAATTAACGAATTTGTATTGCTGTCCAATGCAGAGATCGGTGGATTGCTACAAAACCGTAGCCTGCTAGAACCTTATATCACCGAATGGTTATCTCCTGAACTAGGGATCACTGATGGTATGAACGGTGCGGCTGGTGTACGCCAAGCAGGACGATTGCTGTTATTTACTAAAATTAATCAGGTCGTACAAAGTATAGATAAAAAGATCAAAACGCTGTCTGTCGGTACCAATAAAAAATTAATGGTCTTTCTACTAACAGGGCTATCGGGTGGTACAGGTAGTGGTTGTTTCTTAGATATTTCGTATATTGTACGTGGTATTGTAGAACGCGATTATGGCGCAGCAGGGGTAGACCGTCTGAATATGCTTGGTTACCTGTTTACACCAGACGTCAACTTATCCAATAAAAGTTTAAGTGAACATACACGCGAATATATTCGCAAAAATGGTTATGCGGCTCTGAAAGAACTGGATTACTGGATGAATGTCGATAGCCGTGGTGAACGTTTCAAACAGCAATACGGTAGCATACTCAATGTAAACTCGCCACTTGCACCATTTAATCTATGTCATTTGATCTCAGCAACCAATACCGAAGGTAAATTGCTTGAAAATGCATATGATTACTGTATGAATGTAACGGCTGAAAATATTACGAACTTTATGGCAAGTGAAGAAAAAGCGTCTGGTGAAGAATTTGCGATCCATGACTATATCAGTAATATTCGTACCAATATTGCACAGATGAATCGTGCATATCCTGCGAATTATGAATACAACATTATCGGTGCTTCTTCTGCGGTATTGCCGATCGAAGAAATGACCACATATCTAGCGTATCGTCTATTCCAAAAGATGGACAAAATGTTCGATCAAGCGCCAGACCAAGAAGCTGTTGAGAACTTTGCCCGCAAATTAGGGGTAGATGTCGAGACCATGACCAAAACATTCGAATCTCGTGTACCTGAACCATTGCCTGGATTTGAAAATAGTGAACGTCTAAGCTTCAATAATGTAGTTAAAATGCAAGCTGTTAATATGGATACCGAACTTGAGCAGACATTCCTGATTCGTGCTCGTGAAGAATACATCAAAGCGAAGCAACAATTGCCGGGCGAGATTGTCGGACAATTTTCAGATCAGATTCGCCGTATGTTCTTACATCCAGAACAAGGCCCATTCTATGTGTCACGTCTGCTGTACTCGGAAAAAGGATTCTCACTACTGAAAATGCTTCTTTCGTATATCGAGACATTGCGTGAAAGTCAGACACGTATTCCACGCGATATCGAATCAGCAGCTGATTATGCGAATGAACGTCTGGGTGATGCGAAAAGTGCGTTCGTTTCTAAAGACAAAAAGAAAAATGTATACATTGAAGCTAAAATCGACGAGTACTGGTTGCGTGCAGATGTAGAACGTACACAACAAATGATCGAATTTTATGAAGATTTATATGAAATGTTAAATCGTGAAAATAACCGTATCTATGGAGTATTTACCGAAGTACTAAATGCATTAAGCTCTATTTTCGAGAAAAATGGTGAGTTGTTGACCAATGCGAATGAGCAAGAAGATCATCGTGGGAACAAAACGTATTATTGGAATCTAGTGAGCGTACCGGATATTTCCAAAGCGGTGAGCGATATTATGGATAGCAAAGATGGCGATGATCTGATTCGTGATTTCTCTGCACAATTGCTAGAACATTCCGATCAATGGGTGAAAGAGCAAGAAGTCGATATTGTACGCTCGATCTCTGATTTCTTGAGCGACAAGTTCGGTGATCTGATCACACGTTCAATGGAAGATTTCTTGGTGATGAAATACGGTCAAGACGAGCCGATTGAGAAATTCGTAGAGCGCACGATTGCTAGTAAATTGGATGATGAAGCTGTACCTGTGTTCCATTTGAGCAATAGTGCAGGTAATCTGCATTTCCCTTCATGGGGATTTGTGTCTGTTCCTGTTCAAGCGCCTAGCATTTTGCGTGGTATTCGTAACTTCCAGAACAATGCACTGGGTAAATCACACTTTACGATTAAAGAAAGTAAAGTTAAAAACCGTATTTTCTGGTTGAACACTCGTAATGGTGTGCCATTGTTCGTCTATACACCGCTGAAAGTATATGAAGAGAACTATGAGCGTACGATCCTGGATCGTGAAGGTATTGGTCGCCATTTGGTACAGACCGAGAAAGAAAACTGGACATACTTGCCTTCACCTATTCCTGAGCAATCATGGGGTGAAACGTACACCAATGCTCGTGTACAAAGCTACAATGCTCGTGTGCGTGCAGACTATGCGCGTGCAAAACAACTAGGCATTATTGTTGAAAAAGATGCAGACCAAAATACAAGCAGTCGTTTTGCGGTTCATTTTACACAGCCATTCGATCTGGTTCCTACGCTTGCTAGCTATGATATGCGTCTGGATGCACCTCGTCCGAATCTAGGTGAAGTGAAACGTGCACTAGCAGAACTTAGACGTCTTATGGCAGAAGGCTTGCCACATGAATCGACGAAAGATATCTTCGGTAGCTTTAACGAAGATCTAGCACGTGAGAACTTGATTCGTTCACCAAAAATGATCGAACGTGTACGTGCAGAACTAGCGAAATATGAAAGTATTCAAGCCAAAATTGTAGAACTAGAAGGTATGTTAAGTCGTTATGAAGGCGAAGAAAAACTAACCGATCAGTTCTTACAAGCATTGTATACCGATACGATTACTAAAAAAGGTGCATTGTACGTCTATGATCGTGATCCTGAAGAAGAAGCTTGGGATGCTTTTGCAAATCTGATGAAGAGCCGTAATTTTGTGGAATTTGAAGTATTTGAACATTTCCGCAATCTAGATCAGAAAAATCGTGCAACATTGATGCGCAAAGCAGATCGTCGTGACAATGAAATTACTTCGTCTGAAGATATTGCACCGCTTTTGAATAAATTAGATGAATTGTACGAAGCGTATCTGGAAGCAAGAGATCGTCTAGAATACGAACGTGTCGAATTGGCTAATGGAGATGAAGCTTACCAGTTCTACAAACAAATGGTTACTAAATTAAGCGATATTCGCCGGAAGTTGAAATAAGATGGACGTTCGGCTGAAACAATTCGCAGATGCATATGCTGCTGACGAGGAGAAAACAGCCGGGCAGGGAGATGGGCGGAGCAGTATTCACTACCCCGCCGTTTTCCTGTTTATCGGAGATCTGATTCAAGATGCTGTCCGTCCTGTTATGCAGATTAATGCTCAGAAGTGGGATAATAGTGCTGGTGTGATGTATGTAGAGATTGCTCCTGAACCTACAGGAGAAGAACAGCAAGCAAGACGGGCTAATGAAGCTCGATATGAACAAGAACAAAACGTGAATTCTATGCGTACAGGTCAAAGTACAGGTTCATTAGAAGCGCAAAAAATCACTACCTTTTTATCTCGTCCTACAGTTAACGATCATAGTAAAAAAACGCAACGTCCTGATTGGCATCACCATTTTCAAAAAGATGGCAAGCATCTGCTGGAACTGAATCGTACGTTCCGGCAGGCGGCTCGCCGTTTAGCTGAGTTCGGACGGATGTATTCTTCGTTTGATCGATTGCATGTATCGGTGATAACGCGTGTTGATGATCCGATGAATATTTTGGTTCCAGAAATATCGCTATTAGCACGTTCGATTCTAGGTCAGTCTTTCAAATCAGTGCAGATGGATATGTATGCGCTCATCTATGAAGGCGATCAAGAAGAACAATTTGGATATGCCAGTTCAGCAGGAGTAGCATTTCTAAAAGAATTGGAATATATTCAACGTGCAGATTATACATTAACTGCACCATTACAACGTACTGAAGATGGATTAGCTGTGATGGTACAACATTCACCATCGCCGTTATTTGAATTAGCGTATGTGTTATCTGATCGTAATGAACGCGGAATTTCGGTTAATGGTGGGATGGAAAGTAGCTACGATATTATTTGCAGGATTAGCTTGCTCAAAAATCGTCAACGTCTGGAAACAGGTGGAGAATCTTCTTTTTACGGATCTGATTATAACAATAATGCTTTCAAAAATAATGTTCGTAATGGGGAAGGCAATCAAGGGTTAGTCTCTGCAGGATTTGCTAGAGTCAGACGACCCGATCGAGCGATTGCATTAACTGTTTTGGAGCAATTTTTCTATGGAATAATGAAACGAATGAAACATACAACGATTCTAGGCAGTCGTGAAAAGTTCGAGTTGTTAGGTCTGGATGAACAACGTATCGACGAACGAGTTGATATGTTAGTCCCTAATAGTAGTCGTTTGGAAGATATGAATGGTCTTATGACCCGTACAACAAGCTTTAGTCATCTGAAATCGCTAAGTCTACGTGAAGCAGAACATGCATTGTTCGAATATGGTGGAGAACGCTTTTTCCATGATAATTATGAACAAGAAATGATCAAGCGGATCGAGCAATGGGATGCAGGGCGTGAACTTCAAGCTAATATTGCAGAGATGCTTCGTCAACATCCTCATCTTCATTTTTACCAGCTTGCAGAGTGGACCGATGAATCTGGCGAACAGAGTATGTGGACTGATTATCATGCACGTACTCGTGATCTAATGCATACGCTTGAAAGTGCACAGGCGGAATTGGACGAGTGGTATGACAGTCGGGCAGATGATTTATCTTTTCAACGATTACCTTTTATGGAAAAGCATAATATTCGCGGGTTGACCCGTGCGTTGATTGATACGATTTATCCACGCAAATTGCATATTTTAAGATTGCAAACTAGATTGCGTCTATATCGTCGTTTCGAAGAGCATCTTACTGCTGTTCATCGTGATAGTATGCAACAGGTGAAAAGTATGGATACGATCGGTTCTAATTTACAAGCGGCGGCAACAGACAGTATCCGTACAGCAGATGATTATATCGGGCAAAATATCCATGATTACTATAGTCGTCTTACGGCTGAAGTGATGGAGGAGATTGAGGAAAAACGTGGCGATGGTGCTTTTTTTGAAGAGCGCAGTGTAGGCGATGTGACATTGCTGTTGCAACAAGGAGCTTCGACGCTGGTGGAACGTCTGATGGAGGTGTGTCGTAAAGAACTATTAGCATCACGTTCATTTACACAGACATTCGAACAGGAACTGCTGAATCGCGCTAATGTTACGATTGAGTATGAGAACAAGCAAGCTTTATCGCAAGAAGATTTGTTCAAAGAACTGTATCGTACTTTAGAAGATCGAGCGGTTATCCATATTCGTCTGCTAGATTATACGCATAAACATCGTTATGAAGAAAAATATATGTTTGGTAATGCTAATGGTGACTTTGTCCGTTATGCCGCAGGTGTAGATAATACGACTCGCATTTACAAAACAGGATTCGTCCATGAAGATCGCACCAGTGGTGTAGAAAAGCTGAATCTGATGGGTGGATTTACGATTGAAGATTTAATTTACTATCGTAATGGTAAAACGTACTATGATACGTATATTGCAAACGGGTATGATTTTCACGCATAGCTTTTACTCTGAGTTTGACCGCTTCGGGAAGAAAATTGCTCTTGTCATCGCTGTTGCAAGATTGTCCCTTGAATAACCGCTTTGCGGTCGGGATAATCTTGCAAAGGTGATCGTTTCACTCTTTCAGAGCAATTGCCTTCCCTCCGCTCAGAGCGGGGAGTAAATGCTAAAAGTTCAAAATAGGAGCGTTTGCCTGGCAGGGTGAGGCAAGGGGTAAAGGATAAGAGAAAATTACTTTTAAAAACTTTAAGCGGCTCCTCCATTTCTTGTATACACTTATTTGAAAAATTATTCGTTGTAAAAAGTCATTCAATAGATTAAAAGAAAAATCTCTTCAAAGCTTTTCAAAATTCTTTAAAAACTATGTAGCCACTTACCGCGTAACGAAGGGGCAAAGATTGATCCGAAAGCAGCGTAGCGTTCGCATTACAAGTTTTCTTTAGAAAACTACTTCGTAAGCATATGCTAGATTCGGATATCGACCGTCTAGCGGTCATTCAAGATATCCGATCTTAACAGCGAGCGAAAGGATAATCTTTTCCTCGAAGTGGTCAAACTTACACTCATTCCCTACATAGCTTTTTCATCTACTTCATTAAAATTTAGATGTAATGATACACTTCAATCGCTCAAATGTATAAACGAAATGTCATATATTCATATGAAAGGGGAGATGCCACGTATGCAACGCAAAGTGAATTGGCTTATGGTATTGTTCAGCCTTATTGGAGGCGCGATCGGATTTATCGTAGGAGAATGGTTGATTCATTCTTATTTTGATCAGATGCCACGAGTGCTTCTTATTGGATTGTATTTTGGAATTATCAGTCTATTTATTGGTGGATTTTGTTTGTTAGCTGAAACGATTTCACCGAAATTAAATGGAGCATCCTGGCGTCAACGTTATGCAGGGCTTTCGTGGAAATTATTTGTACCGGCTACTTTGGTGCTTATGTTTTTAGGAGGACTTGGTGGAGAAGCGATTTACCAGATCGGATTCAATGGAGTCAAATCGATTCGTGACGTTGTCGTGGTGATCGATAACTCCGGTAGTATGAGAGCAACAGATCCGCAAAATCAACGTTTTCAAGCGGTTAAAAATATGATCAATTCAATGGATGATGATAAACGTGTCGGTATTATCGAATTCAGCGATCAAGCGAATGTAGTATTGCCATTGACTGAAATCAATGATGCCTCCAAACAGCAGATTAATGCTACGATGGACGCGATGCAAACAACGAGTGGAGGTACTAATTTTACAGGTGCTTTGGATACTGCAATGCAACAGATTACTGCTCAAAATGATGATACCCGTGGTACAGTCGTCATTATGTTGTCTGATGGATATAGTGCGCTGGATATGTCTGCACTTGCTCCTTATCAAGCCAAATCCATCTCGATCAATACGGTTGGTTTGAATTTGACAGATGCAGGCGGCACAAATCTACTTACAGATATCGCTAGTCAAACAGGCGGTAACTATTACAATGTAGCTGATGCTTCGCAATTGCCACAGACGTTCCAACAGATTTACGATACATTAGACAAACGTACACTGGTTACAGAACGCAGTGAACCTTTTTATAGCAATCTGTATTATGTGATTCTGCATGTGATACTGGTGATGTTATTAGGCGCATTGATGGGTGTGGGTATGGGATTAATGTTCGACAATCGCTTTTTGGCACGTAGCTTCGGAATCGGGGGCGGTGTAGCTGGATTACTGGCTGGTTGGTTATTGGAGTGGGGGATCGGCAAAACCGATTGGACAGACGGAGTGATACGCTTTTTAGCGGTTATGATTCTGGCATTTATTATTGCAATGTTCACATTGGTGGTTCCGATTGGTGAAAATAGTAAACGTATGATCAAAAGCAGTTCTACACCACCGCCACCTACACCTTCAGAAGGGCCACGTCGACGTCGTGGAACAAGTAGTGGTACATTTCAACGTTAATTACGTTTTGTTTTATTACAGATACATTTAAATACAGTCAAACATAGATAGAAGTAGACTCAGAAGGGGGATCTTTATATGCTGTACACCGAACTGAAAACCAATCAAGGAATCCATGGTTTGACCGGACAAGCGCAAGATGGATTGTGTACATTGCGTTGGTTATGGCCACGCGATACAGAAGCGGTCTATATTGAAAAAGTAACGCAGATGTCCGCAGTTGGCGAAGAAGGTAGTTCATCAGATCAGCCAGATTCTTCTCCTGCGAGTCTGCGTCTATATACCAAAGAAGAATATAAAGCGAACAATGGATATATCGAAAGAGTCGATCATTTTGGGAGGATGACATATACCGTATATATGACGTATGAAGAACAAGGAGAAACTGTACTTGTGCGTCAACCGGATGGTCAAAATACGATTGAACTTAGTGCAGGCAAAGCCAAAATTTATTACTCGATTAAGCAACAAGGAGTATGGTTTGGCAAACGTAAAACGGTGCGAATCGAAGTTCATGCAGAAGTGCCTATTCCCAAAGAAGTATTATGTTATGTGAAAAAAGAAGGCGGGTATGCTGTCAATAAAGATGATGGGATTGTATATCCATTTGCAGCTCCTTTTCAAGCAGGACGTAATGAATTGCCCGCGATTGAAGTAGGCAAAAATGAATATGTAAGACTCTTTTTTACCGATGGACGTACATACGGACAGATGTACGAATTGATTTTGGAGTAGGGGGAAGATCGTTGAGATGAATATCTTCGATTGGTTTAAAAAGAAACCGGAAGCCGCGCCTAGACCGTTATTTTACGATATCGTTTGCCCGTATTGTTTTAATAAATTTTCACCGGAAGAAGTAGAATTTCGTGCTTCACATCACCGTGAAGATGATGAAGATTACGGACTCGGTGAAGATGCAAAGTTAAATAAATATCGTTCTCGCTTTGGACTGGATACGGTTCATGATATGGAAGCGGTATTGCTACCAACAGATGTTCCTGAAGAACAGCGTATTTATTCGGATCATGTACTGGTGGGACTCAATGACCGCTATGGCGAAGTCACACGTCGTCGTCTGTGTCCGCATTGTCATAATGAATTACCGGTCACTTCAGGCAAAGTACCTAGCAATATTATTTCGATTGTGGGTGCTTCGCAGGTAGGTAAGTCTGTCTATATGACAGCACTAATCCATACGTTGCAAAATACTACAGCAGAAAATTTTGATGCCGCCTGTATGCCACTAACCACAGAGATTAGTCGCAAATTCCGTATCAATTACGAAGAACCTTTATTTGAACGTGGCGATCTACTGGGTTCTACGCAAAAAGAACGGATGCAAGAACCGTTTATTTTCCAATTTGTTTTCAAAGATGAAGAGAAGCCACCGTTAACACTGGTGTTTTTTGATGTAGCTGGTGAAGGTATGGTTGATCAGGATTATTTGGGACTGCATGGTCAGCATATTAAAAACTCTGCCGGGATTTTGTTTATGGTCGATCCGCTTCAGATTCGCTCGATCCGAGATCGTATTCGGATTAAGCTTGGTGACGATAAAGGAGAATGGGTGTCTCGCTATGATGAGCCACGTGATGTGGTATTAACTTTATTTAGCGATTTTATAGCTCATCAAGAAGATAGCAAAACCAATATTCCAACAGCTGTTGTGCTGACTAAAAGCGATATGCTGGAATCATTGCGTGGAGATGAAGGCGAATATATCAAATCCAACAGTAATGTGTTCCATAATGTAATCCATCGTGATTATTTTGATTTGAATGAATTTGAAAATATAGATGGTGAAATTCGCCGTTTTATTGAGCGTGTCGATCGTCCATTTAAAGGAACGATGGATGTATATTTCAAAGACACTGCTTATTTTGCTGTCTCGGCATTAGGAAGTAATCCTATCGACCAGAAGCTACAAAGTGTCGTTAGTCCGATTCGTGTCGATGAGCCATTTATCTGGTTATTGTACAAACTGAATTACATCGAGGGGAGAGGAAACGCTTGAGTTTATTCTCGAATGCCCTTATCGATCAACAGATGTATACCCGGGAGAAAAGTGGTATTTTTCGCTCTACCGAGGGGTACGATACGATTGCCAAATCGTCTGGACTTGATAACTCGTTTATCAAAAAGTATATTCATCCATTATGCGTATATGATGCGCCGGCAGAGTTGTTAGCCAAAGGTGAAAAAGAAGATGCTTTATTTCCGTCTGCCTTACAATTGGTACGACTGGAAAATGGTGATATTGTACTTGGAACTAGCCATTACGTAAATGCTGATTTTACAGGGCTAAGAAGTACATTCTTTTCACATAATTATGTAATTCCTGCGGTGCGTGCTGAAGAGTGGGTACATCACTATGATCGCTGGTTACAAGCGGATTTTGAGGAAAAGTATGATGTAGAGCAAGGGCAAGACTTACCACAATTGCAAGATATTCCGTCTACACCGTCTGCTTCAAATAGTATGGCTGTATTAGAGGAATTAGGAATAGATGGAGCTACTTTTCGGCAATTGATCGGTGCAGTGATGTCTGCGATTCATAAGCGTCGTAAAGTATATATTTCGCTGAATGTACCGATTACTGAACTGTCTGTATATGCCAAGCGATTAACAGCGGTGATTACAGAAGCTCTTCCTTATGCTTTCCGTCGTCGTCTAGGATTTACCACTTATGCGAAAGAACCCGAAAGCCGTAAAGGGATTCAATTGATGTTTGTTGAAAGTGGTTCGATTCGTGCGGGTGATCGCAATATTGAGCGTGATTATCATTTTGACTGGAGTACAGGTCGTATCCATCCAGCTCAACCGGAAAAAGCAGGTCAAGTATACACCGAATGGGTCTGGGAGCATATTACACAACCGGATCAATTGCGTGCATTACAAGAATTTGCTGATAGCGGGCAAGCAGGAATCGATGCTTCGACAGAAGAGTTACCTGATCCTGCACATTATGATGAGTGGACAACGTTGTTTCGTGTAGAAGCGGGCGACGAACAATTATATAGCGAGCATCCTGCGGCTATCTTGCAATCGTTGCTTACACATTTACGACCAGCAGGCGCGCTGGATTCTGCAATGCGTGTAAATGATTTATTTTTATCACGTTTTGATCGTGAATTTGATGAAGTACGGACAGGTGTTGTACCGGATATTGCGATTGCAGAATGTTTTGCAGAGTATTACGGTATCGATGAAGTACATACCGGACGCAAAATTGTAGAGTATTTTATCTGGGCGATTCGTAATGCTGTTGCGGCAGGACAGACAGCAGCAAGTCAGGCATTCTATGTAATGATGGAGAAACATCCTGCTTTAAATGATGCATTTATCAAAATGGCAGGTAGTCAGCCTAGTCTTGCAGTTATGTTATTAAATCCGTTAATAGAACGTAAATTCCATCAAGCACAGACTGTCGAAGAAGTGATTCAATTGGCTGTAGAATGGGGCACGACCTATCCAGATTTACTAGAGATGGACGATTATTGTAATCGTGCAGGTCAATCTTTTATGGAAGCTTTACGGCATAGCTCTGACTTGATGATCGCTACAGGTAAAGTATTTACTTTATTAGATGAAGTAGATACCGGTTCATTACATGGAAAAGTGATTCCACCCGAAGCTTGGAGACAATCCGGTCTAGGAGATGATATGCGAGCTTCTGCGGAACGATTATTATTGAATGATCTGGAATGGTCAACACTGACTCGTGAAAAGTTGTTGCAAGCAGATTTCCTATCTCTTCCGTTACCAAGTGATGAATATCCTGAACGTGCTGATCGCCGTCTCAATGCCAAAAAATTAGCACTACAATTATTATATATTTGGTTTACTGAAAAAGAATTATCCGCAGATTTAATGAATTTATTGCATCAATTACAACCGAATGAGAAAGATCAAGTACAACAACTAGGACGCTTATGGCTAGCCAATGATATTCGAAAAGGACAATTCGGACGGTTGGCGGCAGCTTTTAGCTATAGTGCTGAACCGAATGACTTGGATTATTCTGCAATGGTAGAAGCGGTTCGCCAGCATGCGAGTACTCCTGAACAAATTTATACTTTTTTCCATTGGTCAGAAGGACGTGCAGAATTTATGCTACCTGACCCTGCTTCATCAACTAGCGATCATTTGTTAGATAAAGATCGAGCCCGTACAGCCGATACTCCAAAAAAAACATCGGGTCGCAAGTCGCAAAGTCCACGATTTGTACCTGCTTATGAGACTGCTATTCTGGCGTATTTTCGCAGGCATGATCCAGAAGCATTTCGCAGAGGAGAACTTGCTTCGCAAGCGAAAGCTGATTTTCCCAAAGAAGGAGCAGCATTGCGAGCAGTATACCTTAAAGCAAGAGATGAATTAGCTACACCATTATCAAAATGGTTTAAACGTAATCGTAAACGCATGCCCTTATTAGCGCTACTAGCGGTTGTCTTACTGGTAGCGATCGGTGGATTATCTGTATATGCATTAAAAGTATTTGGCGTGATTACTGTCGAGCAAGCGGCACCTGCGGTTGATCCGATACCAGAAGTGACCGAACCGCCGACAGAAACCGTTCAATTGCCCAAAGTAGTAGTCACATTATTGACTCCAGATGCAGATACCAGTGCAACGCCAACCACAGGTACAGATAACAGTAGTACCAGTAATAGTAATAGTAATAGTAATAGTAATGCGACAGGTCTTGCTTTTCACTTTGCAGATCTAGCTACTTGTGAAGCATTCAAACCTACCAAAGCAACATTGCTGATGGGGAACGGGCAAAAAGTAGATTATACTCAATTGAATGCCAAGTCGCTTTGCAAGACGTCCACGAGTAGCGGGAATACTTCTTCTGATTCTTCAGCAGAAGATTCTACAACTAACCGTACCGACGATACATCCAGTACTACAGGTATGAGCGATAATCCTACGATAGCTACTGTATCAGCAACTTCTGAATCGACTACAGATTCAGATACAACCGATACGATAGATCCTAAAGGCTCAACCAATGCTACAACCGACACAGGAACAACCGATTCTTCTACATCAAGTACATTACCAACAGAAGAAACAGAACCTGTATCTGAAGCTCAGTTGACTGAAAGTAATCCATATACAGTCACGATTGATTTGCCAGCCAAAACAGATAGTCATAATATCAACAAAATCAAAATTGATAGCACTGAATATGCTATAACATCTATTAGTGCAGATTCAGCAACAACTGATTCCTCTAGCTAAACGTTTGAATGTGCAAAAGCTCGCTTTTCTGTTTTTAAGAAAGCGAGCTTTTGCTATATGTTGTACTATGAAATCACAACAAGAGTAGAAAGCAAAGGAGATCATTATGGAAAAACGATTGTCGATTGGCATGATGATTGGCTGGAAAATACGATTAGATTTACCTCTGGCTTGTGCATTAATAGCACACAGTCAAGAAGTTGATTTTTTCTACTTTTATCCTGCGGGTATAGATGAACAGACGCGTACGATTGAAGGGCAAGCATGGGACGGCACACAATGGGTCACCGGAATATTTGCATATCCTGATGTGATCTATGATCGGATGCGTCGCAAAGGTTCAGATCAATTCGGTAATATCTATGAAAAATTAGCAGGTATTCCTATCACTCATACGCTGAGAGGACGTTCTATTGTCAAAACGAAAGTTTATAATGTGCTTCGCGGGGATGCGAATTTGAAAAAGTCACTGATCCCTTTTATGACGATGAGAGATCCTGAAAAAGTCATCGAATTTGTTCATAAACATCAACGTGTGATTTTCAAAGCAGATGGTGGGGCATCTGCTCAAAATATGTTTACAGTAGAAGTGAAAGATGATGGATATGAAGTGTTCGATCAGACTTATTTGCATACGATGAATCAGGAACAAATGCTCGAGGTGGTTACGGTATTGATTGAACGTAGATATTGTGCACAGAAATTAATTCAAAGTACAACAGTGCAAGAGTTTCCATTTTTTATTCGTGTTCATGTATCCAAAGACGGTCAAGGGCAATGGATGGTTGCGTTCTGTTCAGTCTCTTTGTCGCTTAATCCGATGATCAAAGTAACGAATAGCGAAAGTACATTTCGTGTGACCACCACATGGACTCGTTTTCTCAATCATCAATTCGGAGAACAACCGGGTGGTTCAATGGATCGCAAAATTCAAGCATATGCGATTGAAATCTCGCAATATCTTGAACAGCAATGGGGTACAGGATTTCACGAAATAGGATTAGACCTCGGAATTGATAAGCAAAATAAAATTCGATTGTTTGAAGCAGGTCTGGGGATACCGGATACTTCTTTCCATAATATAGAGCTGGCTCAGCCTGCGATCGCTTACTGTCAATACTTAGTACGTCAGTCGCAATCTTCTTAAAAAGCGATTATAGCTTGTTTAATCTATCTATAAATACATTGGATAAAAGCAAAGGAGAATATGATGGAGAAGCGATTGTCGATTGGAATGCTTATCGGTTGGAAAATAGAGCCTGAATTGTGTCTAGCCAGTGCGATGGCAGCTAGCAGTCATCAAGCGGACTTTTTCTATTTCTACCCTGGCGATGTGAAGGAAGCAACACGTACGATTCGTGGCAAAGAATGGAATGGTACAAAATGGGTCTACAACACTTTTGATTATCCTGATGTGATCTATGATCGCATGCGCCGTAGAGGATCAGATCAATTCGGCAATATTTATGAAAAGTTAGCGGGTATTCCAATAACACATACCCTTATAGGCAAGTCGATGTACAAAACAAAAGTGTACAATCTACTGTTAGGTCATCCTGAGCTTAAAAAAATCGTAATCCCTTTTATGACTATGCGAGAACCGGAGAAAGTGATTGAATTTATTCAGCAACATCAGCAAGTGGTACTCAAAGCCGATCGAGGGGCTAAAGGCGAGAATACATTTACAGCAGAAGTAAAAGGAGACATGCTGGAAGTATTCGATCAGACGTATATTCATCAGATGAACGCTGAGCAAACGATAGCTTTGGTAGAATTATTGACGGAACGACGCTATTGTGTACAAAAATTAGTGCAGAGTAGTACCGTTATACAAGGATTTCCTTTTTATATTCGAGTGCATATTGCCAAAAATGGCAAAAACGAATGGATTGTCGCTTTTTGTTCAGCAGGGATTTCTTTAAAATCCAATATTAAAATAGCCAACAGCAAAAAAACACTGACTGTATCTACCACATGGAATCGATTTTTGGAGCATCAATTTGGTGAAGAAGTGAACGGGCCGATGGATCAAAAAATACAAAAAACTGCCTTACAATTAGCAAATTATTTGGAATCACAAATCGGATCAGGATTTCATGAAATCGGGTTGGATATTGGTGTAGATGAACATCGCAATATTTGCTTATTTGAAGCTGGAATCGGACTACCATCGACACTGTTTAACTACGTAGAATTGGCGCGCCCGGCTATCGAGTACAGTCTATATCTAGCACGTCAATCATTGAAATAGCATATATCATCATTTTGGAGATGAAAGGAAAGGTAGATATGGTTATCAACGCTGATATTCATCGGAATACTTGTGATTTTGATGTGTTGATTGTAGGCGCAGGCCCCACAGGACTTACGCTAGCAATTGAACTAGCAAGACGCGGTATATCGTATCGAATTATTGACAAAGCGCCGCATCCTTCCAAATATTCCAAAGCATTAGGTGTGATGGCACGTACATTAGAATTATTACATCAAGCAGAGGTGGCAGATACATTAATAGCTCAAGGGCATCAAGTCACAGGGATGCAAGCATCTAGCTATAACAAAGTATTAGCACAGGTAAACTTTACTTCATTAATTCAAAGCCCTTACCCCTACGTACTGATGGTTCCGCAAAGTATCACCGAACAAGTGCTAATTGATCGTTTAACATCACTTGGAGGTACTGTAGAGCGACAAGTGCAATTAACTGCTTTGCAACAGCTAGATCAGCCTCAGCAATATGTACAGGCAATTATTCAACATACAGACAAATCTGTTCAGTCTGAAGAAAAGATATTGGCACGCTGGGTAGTCGGTTGCGATGGAGCTCATAGTACTGTGCGCCATCTCAGTGACATTGCTTTTGAAGGCGAAGTACTGGCTCAATCGTTTGCTCTAGCTGATGTACAGATCGATTGGAAGCAAGATCATAATAAGCTGTATGTCTATCTGAATAAAGGCTATCTGACAGCTCTTTTCCCGATGCTGGATCATCGACACCGGGTTATTATTGGCATGCCACCGGATCATGCTGTAACTTCCTCTACTTCTGATCAATCTATTGAATTAGAAGATATTCAAGCGGTATTGGATATTTGTCTGCCGATCAAAGTCACTATTTCAGATCCGATCTGGTTAGCAAAATTTGCTGTACATCAACGGAAAGTGAAGTCTTATCGTACAGGTCGCATTTTTCTAGCAGGAGATGCTGCTCATATTCATTCACCTATCGGTGGACAAGGAATGAATACAGGGATTCAAGATGCATTTAATCTAGGTTGGAAATTAGCGCTAGTCTGTCAGGGGTATGCTTCCGATACTATACTGGATAGCTATCATGCTGAACGTGAACCGATTGGACGACAATTGCTACGTGGAACCTCTCTTTTTACCCGGTTAGCGACAACCCGATATTCTGTACCGATTGCGATTCGCAATACAGTCGCTCCATTACTATCTTCTCGTAAAGTAATCCAAAAGCGATTGTTCAGTCTAATCTCCGAAACAGGATTGGCTTATCCCCACAGCCCTATTGTGCAACAAGGCAAAGGCTGGCAACGACCAATGCTTCATGCAGGAGAGCGAGCACCTGATGGAGGATACGGACAATCATCTCGCCATACGCTACTTTTATTTACAGGAGAACATCCTGTAGTCGCAAGCCCGAAGCCACCCACACTTGAAGATGAGATCGAAGAGCCAGATCACCGTTCATTACTGAATCAAGTAGCTGTGAAATGGAAAGATATTATTGATATCCATATTTTATTACCGGATCAACCATTAATGACTCCTTTAACACTACCCACACATATTCATACCGATCCAGACAATCATCTGCATCAACAATATGGAATGGGCAAAGGTGGCTATGTGCTGATTCGTCCAGATGGATATATCAGTTATATTGGCAGTCTAAGTGATGAAATGGACTTGATTGGCTGGGTACATCGTTCTTTTCAGATACCGGCTAGACCTTCCTCATCTATTCAATTGTAGAAAATCTGTAGAAAATAAAAAGAAATAAACGAAAATATGTTCGTAACCTATACCATTCTTCGGTCTGCTTCATGTATAATGGGATATTATGTTTACCAAACGGATGATCAATATTATTAAAGGAAAGGCAAGGAGTCTATTATGCATTCACCATCGCCACTATCCTATACAGACAGAACCTATACGGCATTATTAAGCTTCGAAGAAGATCGAGGCTTTTTCCTGCATATTTCACGCGCCGATGGAGTCGTTGAAGAGGAACAAGCTGAGGAAGTACAGCAGATGGTTATGGGTAAAACGCTTCGTAATGCTGAACATAGATGGCAACACTCCTCTTACGGTCATAGCGAATGTCTGCTCAAACCGGAAGAAGCGCACAAATTATATACACGATTGACCAGATTAGTACCGGGCACATTAGAGTTATTTGATGGTACACCGATTGAAGCAAGTTACGATGGTAGCGCTGAAGCTGTTCTTTCTGGCGGGAGTGAACCTGCTACGACTATCGCTATCTCTACATCTTCAGAATCAAGCTATAGTGTAGATGATCTGGATCATTATCTTGAAGATATTCCTGATGAAGAAATCGTCTATGGTATCGATCCTGCCTATGCACAAGATCAGTCTTTTCAAGTTGCTGAAGAATATATTCCTTATGCTGCTCCAGAAGAATTTACAGATAGTATTCATATGGATGCCAAATGGGTGCTTGAAGGCAGACGAGACGAGAAAAATGGTGTCGGACAAGTCACAGCTGTACCGATGATCGAGATCAGTGGGATTCGCTATCCTGCTGTAGAATTATCACGTCGTCTGGGTGCATCTGGAACGTATGTTGGATTACATGAGCATGGACAGATCGAAGCAGATGTATTACGCGAATTAGGGTTAGGGCCTATGGGTAGAATGGCTGACGGTACATCACTTGATAAAAATAGTAAATTAACATCGCAAGAAATTATTCAGCGTGGTTCTGAACGACTCAGCGGCCCGTGGGAACAATTGCTGATTCCAGATTTGGCTTTACCGGGTACAGAACGTGATTTGGCGCAACATTTTGATTTTCTAACGCATTGGGGAATTTCTGGCGGGATTTTAGGCGGAGTGATGAAGCATAGTGAATCGCTACAGCATTTTCTGGAAGCTTATATTCGCAAATTTCCAGCATGTAAGATTGCGATTATTGGTAAAAAGCCTTTACTGACTGGATTGCAAAAGCTATGGCAACCGACACTCGGATCATACTGGCAAGAAGCATCTGAATTGTCGAGCAAGACCAGCTCAACCAAAAATAAATCGACATTACCATTGATTGCTGTACCTGCTAGTCTATTGACTGGAAGAACAGCGCTGTTGCCAGGTGGAGTCGATATTGCGATTTATTTAGAACCTGATGAATTAACAGATAGTGTAACGAGCAAAGTATACAAAGCTATGAATAAGTTAACTACCCGCTTACGGTTGGCGATCTATGCAGAAGGTCAACATTTGGATGAACCTCATATGCGAACAGCTCAGACCAGTCTGCTCAAATTATTTCATTCCGTAGTACGTGAATACGCGATTGTCGATCCCGACCATCCATTGACCGAGTTACCACCTGCTTTTCCGATGGTGGTCAAGCGTGCACTTCAATCGGGATTGCCACAAGTAAGTGAACACAAAGGTGGATTTGCTGAATTTGAATGGGGAACAGAAGAACGGGGATTGCGTATTCCTGAACGTCCTGCTGACCTTTCTATTCCTATGATGGATACCACTGTAGACGAAGATTGGAAAAAAGATCATATTATCTATGACCATCAAGGCTGGTTACAGTCTTTTCAATATAAAAAAGAAGATAGTCCTTCTGTTACTTTGCCACCTGAATCTACAGCAGATCCACAATCTGCAAGCGAGAGAGAACAGGACGACATCAGTGGCTATGAAATGGATCTTAATCAACCACCTACTTACAAAGTAGTTCATTCTACTGGAAAAAGTACTTCTATTCCGGTCAATACTGCTTCGATGTCTGCATGGAAGATTCCGCCTATAAATGCTGCTGAACATGAAAGCATTTATTCGCAGGATCAAGCAAAAGGCGATATCGCAGAAGTCGATTCGTTGGTAGATCATCGTGTTGCTCATGATAATCATGCACAAGAGATCGTGCTAGATAGCGAACTTGCACCACGCTATGTATCGTATGAAGATTCATCGAAGTATAGTTCATCAGAGACCGATGAAGAATTGCGCTCTCAATCATCAATTCAGACCGCAGAGCATGTTTTTGCGAAGCGTGCACATGAAATGATAGAACATCGTGAAGAAGAAGCTGAATTTGTTCCATTTATGAGTTATTGGCCGACTTATGAGAGTATGACATGGCGACAGAAAAAGTGGTATTTCTACTGGCGTCAAGAAGTACGTGAAGGTCGATATCCAGCGACAGATTTATCGTATATTTTCTTAATGTGTTACGAAATTATCAATGGCGCAGGGTGGACAGAACCGTTAGAAGGGCATCAATATCTAATGAATCTATGGCGTCAATATCGCAAAAAGTTTATCAAATTAGATCGATATATTCCGCAGTGGGTACTTGATTTTGGACAAGTTCATGACCTGCATGAACCGCTGAGTGAATTTATGATTGAAGCATCTGATCATTTGCCTACTGAATTAGCTGATCTGGAATGGGAACGTATCTGGTCATCTCAACCAGCACAGATTCCTTTTGCACTGGTTCATCAATTACTTGATTATGATATGCAACGTAGCCGATTTTATGTGGAAAAAGGTAGCGAATGGATACAAGAATATGTGCCTAAAGTGTTGGCGGCGGTCGATGCTTTTCTAGATAAACAGCAAGGAGCAAGGTTGATCCAGATTTTCCGTCCACCTGTATACCGGGAGACTGAACGTTATTTGTTCCGCAGTGCTGTCTATGATGCTACAATCTACGGGCGCACTGTTACTGTCAGACGATTGCCGTTATGTGAACATAAGCCACTACGAGAATTTTTGACTGGTATTATCAAATTAACAGAAAATGAATTTCGTCGTCATCTGGAATTTAGCGGTCGACTTCGTATCAATCCACCGGTTGAACCAGAGATCGCTCGCTTGATCGAACGGTATATCAAGCGTATATTTACAGTGCCAGAAGAATTACCTGCACCAAGACAAGTGCAGATTGATACATCGGTACTTGAACAATTACAAGCGGATTCTAATGTGGTACGTGATATGTTGACTTTGCGTGAAGAACAGAAGATTAGCAATGAAGAAGAATGGACAACATGGATCGCTGAACATGCATTAGCTGTAGATGCTGACTCACCATTGGTAGAAGAAGAGCCAGAGATAGACACACAACAAGACACCCTCCAATCAGTAGACGATACAGAGCAGACGTTACCGTTGCAATCTTCTCTTCCTCATCAGGATCAACCTATAGAAGAGATGAGGGTGAGCATTGCTCCGTTGCCTGCTGAACTGGATAACGAATGGCAAGAGTGGATTGATGGCTTACAGACGCATCATATTCAATTTTTGGGCGCATTGTTAGATGAAGCGGATGATTCAGTATTGCGTGATATCGCTAGTAAAGGTGGCACAATGCCAGCACTGCTAGTCGATGAAATTAATGATCTGGCGATGGATACAATCGGTGACCTTTTGCTTGAAGAAGGTACGATTATGGAAGAATATAGAACAGTGCTTGATGCAATCATCATGAGGTGAAAAGAAAATGAATGAAGTTAAAATTCCCAAACGGATCACCACTGCATTAGTGAACTCTTTTGCGGCAGGAGTTGTTCCCCGTATCGGTCTGGAACATGTAGCGGTTGGTCGTAAATATGAAGTAGAATCTATTTTGCGTGAGCTGGATAATGTAGCTGATGGCGGAGCGGCTTTCAAATTAATCACAGGTCGATATGGTAGTGGTAAAAGCTTTTTGCTACAAATGATCCGTAATTATGCAATGGATCGCGGATTTGTAGTCGCAGATGCCGATCTATCTCCTGAACGCCGTCTTACTGGTTCCAAAGGTCAGGGACTTGGCACATATCGCGAATTAATGACCAATCTATCGACTCGTACCCGTCCAGACGGTGGAGCGCTTGAATCGATGTTACAGAAATGGATATCGACCCTTCAACAACAAGTGATGGAAGAAAATAATGTATCTGCAGACGATCCCTCTATAGGGATTGAAGTGCAACGCCGTATCCATTCAGTAACATCTGAAATGGAAGGCTGGGTGCATGGATTTGATTTTGCCAAAGTGTTATCGGCGTACTGGCAAGGGATTCGCCTGGGTGAAGACACGCTCAAACAATCGGCACTACGCTGGTTGCGTGGCGAATATCCAACCCGTACCGAAGCTAGACGTGAATTAAATGTAGGCGTGATTATTGATGATGACGGTTGGTATGATTATATGAAATTATGGGCAGAATTTGCTGCTCGTATCGGTTATCAAGGATTGCTGTTATTTGTTGATGAAGGTGTTAATTTATACAAAATTTCTAATAGTGTATCCCGTCAAAGTAATTATGAAAAGCTGTTAACGATCTTTAACGATACGATGCAAGGTAAAGCAGGGCATCTGGGTGTATTTATCGGTGGCACACCGCAGTTTGTCGAAGACCCGCGTCGTGGATTATATAGCTATGAAGCTTTACGTTCCCGTTTATCTGAAAGTCGGTTCGGTAGCAGTGGAACCAAAAACTTTGCAGGGCCTGTGATTCGACTAGAAATGTTATCACATGAAGAAATATTATTAATGCTACAAAAGTTACGTGATATTCATAGTCAGCATCACAAGTATGGATCGACATTAGAACAACATCAACTGGTCGCTTTTATGCAAATTGCTGTCTCACGCATGGGGGCAGAAGAATTGCTGACTCCGCGTGAAGTGGTACGTGATTTTGTTGATTTGCTTAATACGCTTCATTTTAATGAAGAATTATCGTTTGATGAATTGTTAGGGCAGTTAGCGACAGCGCCGACCAATCCGCATGGCGGTGGATATGCGGCTGATCCTGATGCATTACCTAACTCAGCCTCCAGTCAGCGTACACCAGCTGGAGGATCAGCTTCACCTACACCCAAAGATGAAGTCGATGATTTTTTGGCGGAGTTTGATCTATGAGTAGAAATCATCCATTTTATCGGTTGGCTCCATTTATTCAGGAATATATGTATCGTAGTGGTTGGAAAGAAATGCGTGAAGCACAGGTAGAAGCTTGTCGGGTGCTTTTGGATACATCCCATCATTTACTGATTGCGTCCGGTACAGCTTCTGGTAAAACAGAAGCTGCTTTTTTTCCAGCATTAACCGCATTACATGAACATCCGTCCAAATCGGTCGGCATTTTATATATAGGGCCTCTCAAAGCATTAATCAATGATCAATTTGAACGGCTCAAAGGGGTTTTGCGTGATTCGGATATTCCGGTCTGGCACTGGCATGGCGATGTTCCTCAATCACAGAAAACCAAATTAATGAAAAACCCTTCTGGCATTTTACAAATTACACCGGAGTCACTGGAAGGATTGTTGATGAATCGTCCCAATTCGATTCCAGCGCTATTCGGTGATCTTCGTTATATTGTAGTCGATGAAGTGCATGCTTTTATGGGAGCCGATCGGGGAATTCAAGTACTCTCACAATTATCCCGTATTGAGCGTATGGGTGGCTGTCGTCCACAACGAATCGGATTATCTGCGACCCTAAGCGATTACGAAAGTGCGACCCAATGGTTAGCCGCAGGTACAGGTCAACCGGTTGATATTGTATCACCGGAAGGCAATCGTAAGTTGCGTTTGAGTATCGAACACTTTTCATTTCCTAATGCTCGAAATGAAGAACAAGCTCAACAATTAGAATATGCGCAACAAGCGTATCATAACTTTATCTATGACCAGACCCATCATAAAAAAGCACTGATCTTCACCAATAGTCGCTCAGATGCAGAATATATGACGCTCGAAATGAGAGCTGTTGCTGCTAAGCGTCAAGAACCGGATATTTTTCATGTACATCATGGCAGTATCTCGGCATTGTTACGAGAAGAAGCCGAAGCGGCTCTGCGTGAAGGGTACGGCCCTGCTGTAGCGGCGGCGACACTGACACTTGAACTGGGCATCGATCTGGGTGAATTAGAACGTGTTATTCAATTAGGTGCGCCTTATTCATGCTCTAGCTTTGTTCAGCGATTAGGACGTTCAGGGCGACGTGAAGGGTCTGTATCAGAAATGATCTTTGTCTGTCCGGAAGAAGAAGATGAAGAAGCACAATTGCCTGCACGTATGCCATGGATTATGTTACGAGCGATTGCAGTCATTGAATTGTATGTGAAGCAGAAATGGGTAGAGCCTTTCAGTGCACGCAAATTGCCTGTCGGTATTCTGTATCACCAGACGATGAGTATACTCAAAAGTATGGGCGAAGCAGAGCCTGCTGAATTGGCGCGTGCTATTTTGACATTACCGCCTTTTCGCCATTTTAGTGCAGAGCAATACCAATCGTTTCTTCAATACTTATTGCAATTGGATCATCTTCAATATACCGAAGAAGGCACATTAATTATCGGGTTAGCCGGAGAAAAAATCGTCAACAATTTCCGCTTTTATGCCGTATTCAAAGACGATGAAGAACATGCTGTCTATAATGGATCTGAAGAAATCGGTTCGATTACGACCGTTCCACCACCGGGCTATTGCTTTTCACTGGCAGGCAAGCTCTGGAAAGTCGAAGAGATCGACAGTCGCCATCGGGCAGTCTATGTCAAATCTTCGAAAGGGAAAGTGGATACGCTCTGGCTTGGTGCAGGTGGTGATATCGATACCATGATTATGCAGAAGATTCGCGAAATTTTAGCATCTAATGATCATTATCCTTATCTAGCCCCTCAAGCCAAAACCCGATTAGAACGAGCACGTCGATTAGCAAGAGAAACCGATTTGCTCAAAAAGATCGTGTTACCTGCTGGTGGGGATTCCTGTTTTGTTTTACCATGGGTTGGGAGTAAGTCCTTCCGTACATTGGAACGATTGCTCAAGCATAATCTATCCGAACGTCTGGGACTACGGGCAGTAACACCGCTAGAGCCTTACTATTTTGTCGTATCCGGTCAAGCAGATGCTGCTGAGATCGAAGCTGAGATTATCGCAGAATGTGAACGGATCGAGAATCCTGAGCAATTACTGGCAGAAGAAGAGGCTCCTTATATGGGCAAATACGATGAATTTATTCAACCATTGCTGGTACGGCAAGCATTTGCTACAGATGGATTAGATATCGAAGGTTTGAAAAGTGGATTAAATTCCCAGAAACCTCAAATTAATTTGTAATGTTCAACCGATAAAGAAGCTAGGGCATGCGTCGCTCTAGCTTTTTTCATATCGTAAAATATATAGGGGATCGGGTATGATAAGCAAAAGTTGACAATGATTATTCTCTTAAATATAATTAACTTATTAAAAGTAACTAATAAATATTATTATTGAAGCTGTGATAAATAAAGCTACTGAAAAGCAAGGTAAGGAGAAGTACACAATGGAAAAAGTGGCAGATGTATGTATTGTTGGCGCAGGTCCTGGTGGTGCATTGTTAGGTTATTTGCTGGCTACACAAGGGATATCCGTCATACTGTTAGAGCGGCATAACCATATTGATAAAGAGTTCCGTGGTGAACATTTAAATACACAGGGTGAGCAGATTCTGAAGCAATACGGGCTTTATGAAAAAGTTCGTGAAGCAGGGCTGTTGCTTATGGAACGTGTAGAATATTTTCAACATGGTCAAATCATCAAAACGATTCAACCTGCACCTGGAGAACAACATACAGGGATTCATGTTCCT
Source organism: Paenibacillus kyungheensis (assembly GCF_028606985.1). NCBI lineage: Bacteria > Bacillati > Bacillota > Bacilli > Caryophanales > Paenibacillaceae > Paenibacillus > Paenibacillus kyungheensis. The sequence continues at coordinate 407,380 of NZ_CP117416.1, forward strand.
CAAAAACATCTGTTACAGGTTCTGTTAGACCAATCTTCTGTATACCCTAACTACGAATTAATGATGAACACCACTGTTATTGATCTGATCAAAGACGAGCAGTATGGTAATGTTAACGGTGTTAAAGTACGACATGATGGACAAGAATTAGTGATCCATAGTGATATCGTTATAGGTACCGATGGACGCTATTCTTCTGTACGTAAGCTTGCCGGGATTCATGCAGATATCGTAAAACATGGATTCGATCTATTATGGGCACGTATTCCTGCACCTGAACAATGGCCGCCTACAGTACGTATGGCACTGGCACAAGATGCGCAATTATCGCTGTTCAGCCAAGAAGGTGGTTATATCCAAATCGGTTGGAATATTCCGCAGGATACGTATCCTCAACTACGCAAAACACCGTTTCAACCATTTGTGCGTTCATTGACTGAAGCTTTTCCTGAATTACAATCTATCGTAGAACAGCATATCGTATCGTGGGAAGATTTTGTATTACTCAAAGTACAAAGCTGTGTCTGCGATACATGGGTACAAGATGGACTGGTGATTATGGGCGATGCTGCTCATACCTTTAGCCCGACCGGAGCGATTGGTGTGAATAGTGCGATGCAAGATGCTCATATTTTAACACCGATTATTATAGATGCACTGGCTACACGCAATTGGAGTGCTAACCGGTTAAAAGAATTCGAACAAGCTCGTCGTGCGGAGACTAGAGCTGAACTGGATAGTCAATTTGTCAAAGAAGCTGCTTTTCGCGCGCAATTTGCATCTTTCCAGCATGAAGGCATATAATCCATATCATTCAATACAACGTATCTTACAATAATATCTATGATCCAACATACGGACTTTGGAGGTAATAACCATGATTAATCCTAAAATTACAGCTGCTTTGCAAGATCATATTAAGATTGTACCAAGCGCTGATAAATCTATATATTTGGTCGGCCCGATTCGTTTACCTGTCAATTTGGATAATGAAACAGTTGTATTCCAGTGGTACTGCTGGTTGCGCTGTGACAGTATGCCAGGTAATCTCTGTGGCGAAGGTGAATATGATCAAGCAGCTATTATTGAAATGTTATCTTCCTCTAATTTAGCAGAAGCGCAACAGTCCAGTGTATTGGTGTATGGTGATTTTAAAGAATCTCCTGACGCTTTGATTCGTATGCATAGCATTTGCCATACAGGGGATATCTTTGGCAGCAAACGGTGTGATTGTGGATTCCAATTGAAACAGTCGATGAAAATGATTGCCGCTCATGGATCAGGTGCTTTATTTTATCTAGCTAATCACGAAGGTCGCGGTATCGGTCTGTTTAGTAAAGCAATGGCTTATGTATTGCAAGAACAAGGATTAGACACAGTAGAAGCGAATTTGGAACTTGGCTTTGAAGATGATATGCGTAATTATGATGATGCTATTGCAGTTCTGAATCATTTACGTACATTGCCTGTGACATTGATTACTAACAATCCTCGCAAATTAGAAGCATTGCAACGCTCTGGTGCTGAAGTGAAAGAACGTGTGCCGTTATGGGGAGACATTTCAGAATTTAATGAAAAATATTTAAAAACAAAAGTAGCTCGTTCAGGACATTTCGGTTCATAAGGCAATCTGGTGACAATCGTTCACTTTATAATCTAAAGTACGTGTAAATCTGATATGGTAGAATTAGGAATCGTTTGGTAAAATTCTTAGAAAGTACTCTATTTGCATCTAGTACTATAATAGTGAAGACCATGATTGTAGAAGATTCAGAGAAAAGAATGGTTTTCACTATCACGCTTTATATAAGATACCGCGGTAGGAGGTGAGTTTCTTGGAACATCTAAAAAAGATTGAGGAATCGATAGAACTAGAGCGCCGGGAACTTAATGAAATGGTGCAGTTTTACGACCTTCACGATCGCCGCGTATTGGACCAGTCTAGAAGAGTAGATTCCATACTTAATCAATACAACCATCTCAAGCAAGCTTTACTAGGCACTCGTAGTTCAATTGTAGGTTGATCGCTTATACTGAAAAAGTCATTCAAGTAGTAAGTAGCTACTTCGCTCTTCTTATGCTTCCGGCACTCGTCGGAAGCTTTTTTGTATCAAAAAAAAGCTTGAATGCACCGCTGTAATAGCAGTACATTCAAGCTTTTATTAGTAATTTAGAAATCAAAGTTGTCTGGATCTGGACCGGTACGCTCGTTTTTGTTCAGCGCACTGATACGATCAATTTCTTCGACAGTTAATTTGAAATCAAAGATTTCAGCATTAGACGCAATCCGTTTTTCTTTGACAGAACGCGTAATCACGACTACACCTTTATCCAGTACCCAGCGCAAGATAACTTGAGCAGGCTCTTTACCGTATTTATCAGCGATCTCTTTGATCACTTCATTATCAAATAATTTACCGCGTGCGAGTGGAGACCATGCTTCCAATTGAATTCCTTTTTCTTCACTATATGCAAGCAATTCAGATTGCGTTAATAGCGGGTGGAATTCAACTTGATTGACCGCAGGAACCACTTCAGCATCTCCTAACAAATCATCCAAATGATGAGTTTGGAAATTACTTACGCCTATCGCACGAATACGTCCGTCTTTGTATAGTTTTTCCATAGCACGCCAAGTGTCTTTATATTTACCTGCAACAGGCCAGTGAATCAAATATAGATCCAATACGTCTAGATCTAATTTTTTCATCGTTTGTTCAAAAGCAGCAAGGGTAGATTCATAACCTTGATCTTTATTCCATACTTTAGAAGTAATAAATAGTTCATCACGAGCAATCCCTGATTCTTTGATTGCTTTGCCGACGCTTTCTTCATTACCGTAAGCAGCAGCTGTATCTATTGCACGATAACCGCTTTTAAGTGCAGCTTTTACCGAATCAATCGCTTCATTACCATCTTCAACCTGCCATACACCTAGACCAAACCAGGGCATATTTACACCATTGTTCAACTTCTTCACTGAAATTAAATCAGTAGTCATTATTTAGCTCCTCCTTTAAATCTGATCTCTTATTAAACATACCCGAATTTGAGGATAATCACACAGGTTATGCTTAATTAGCTAGCAGAAGCCGTTTTTTCTTCAGGATGGATAAAGCCTTTACCGCCTGCCATCATTCCGGTATACAAAATAATAAAGGTAGCAATGACCAGCAGACTGAGCGGTAATTTCCAGTTGCCAGTGATATCATGCAATATCCCGAAAAGCGTTGGGCCACAAGCCGCAAGCAAGTAACCGATAGATTGGGACATACCGGATAGATCAGCCGCTTGGGTAGCCGTATGTGTGCGCAGACTAAAGAACATCATAGATAGACTGAATGAAGAAGCACCTGCAATCCCTAGCAAAATCAAACAAATAGCCGTCCACCATAAGTGCCCATCAACAAAAATAATACCAAGCAGTGAAATCAAGTACAGCATGACTGTAAATAAAACAAGAGGACGCTGTGTTTTGAGCTTCGCGGCTAGAATAGGAATAATAAAGTTAAATGGCAACATCGAAAATTGCATTAAAGATAACATATATCCAGATTGGATATTGGTCAGCCCTTGTTCTTGCAAAATATCAGGTAACCAAGCGATAGATACATAGAATATCATCGATTGCATACCCATAAAGATCGTAATTTTCCATGCCAAAGGCGAACGCCATACACTGCGAGTAGCATGAGCGGTATGTTTTAGCAATTTGGCGGGTTGATTATAACGTTGTTGCGGAATCCATAAGATCAAAGCAACCATTGCAAGCATAGTCCAGATCAAGATCGAACCTTTCCAACCGAGCCCTGCATTGGCTAAAGGCAAGCTAACCGCAGATGCAGTAGCGGCAAATACATTCATACAGATTGAATAGATACTGGTCATAATACCGACACGAAAAGGAAATTCACGTTTGATCATTCCAGGCAAAATAACATTGACGATTGCAATCGCAAGACCGGTCAAAAAGGTACCGATTAAGAGCATAGTTAATCCACCAAATGGACGTAACCAGCCACCAAGAGTTAATACCATCAGCGATACGATAATAATGCGTTCCATTCCGTATTTGCCTGCCATTTTTGCGACAAAAGGAGATAAAATCGCAAAAGCGACTAACGGGATCGTTGTTAAAAATCCAGCCATTGCATTAGATACAGGGAAGTCCTGCCGGATAAGATCCAGCAATGGACTAATAGCTGTAATTGGACTACGCATATTAAGAGCTGTTAACAAAATACAAATCAATAAAAAAAGCGGATTACGCAGGGATAACCCTGATTCCGCAGTCTCCAACGAATGACGATTCATTTCTATAGTCCTTTCTACAACGCCTGGTAATTCATAAGCGTTGACCTTTCTAATATGCACTTGATACTACGAAGAGTGATCTAGCGACTGAAGTCGATCTGTAAAATAAGTAATATAATCATCAACGATCAACATCGCTTGTTCACTATGCTGTTCACGAATCGCTTGGATTAAATTACGATGCCCTGTGCAATAAGAATCATTGAGCACAGTAGTACTGGTAATCGACATTTGAATCTGTTCAAAAAGATGAGCATACAGATCGATCAGCAATTGATTATATGAAGCCGCAGTAATAGCTTGATGTAGCTTAAAGTCTGCTTCTACAAATTGTGGAATCTCTCCAGCATCCATATGTTGCTGACACAAATTAGCATAATGATCCATTTGCTGTAGATCATCATCGGTTCGTCTACGGCAAGCTAGAGCTACAGCTTCTCGGTCTAGAGCATGACGTACTTCTAGAATTTCAACAACAGTGGAGTGCTGTACCCGTTTTTGCAATACCGAATGCAGTTCACTATTTGCTATTACAAAGGTTCCATCACCTTGTCTAGTCGATAATAGACCGACATGTACAAGCGCACGAATCGCTTCTCGCAACGTATTGCGACTAACGCCAAATTGCTCCATCAGTTCAGCTTCTTTGGGAATTCGTGTTCCGATCGCCCAACTATTATTTTTGATTCGTTGTTCAATCTGAGCATAGACTTGATCTACCAACGACTGCTTTTCCAATTTATTAAAAATAATGTTCACTCCTAAAGGTAGGATGATTGGTCTATTGGACATTTTATCGAAAATCTTTTAGATTGTAAAGTAAAAAAAGACAAATTTGAAGTGATTTTCATGTCAGATTGTCTTATGCTTAACAAAAAGTAAAAAAGACAGTAACTTAATTGAATGGGCAATCTTAGTTTGAATAGAGCTGAATACAGCGATCAAGCCTTTTGCTCTCAAGAATAGATAACCTATTGATCAATCGTGATTTAGAGTAAAAGGGGTACTGTATTTATGATCATAAAAGACTTGTTTATTAATTTTTGTATCATTTCTACTTTTTTATTTTTTGGTAATGCTCTTTTTCGCAGTGTGCGTAGTAATCCACGTATCAGTCCATTTGTGTTTAAGATGTTAACAGGGGTTTTTCTAGGGGTATTTGGTATCGTCCAAATGCAGTTCACATTCAAATTAGATAATGGAACATTGCTTGATCTGAGACAAATTCCTATTATTGTAGCTACTGTATTAAGCGGTGGCATGGCTGGCATTATTACGACTATTCTGATTTCAATAGCTCGCTTATGGTTTTCTGCTTCGATTACTGGTGTTTCTTTTCTAGGGATAGCTAATGCCTGTATTACATTTGTAATTGCCTATTTCGTATTTCGAACCAAGCCTTCTTTTCGTTACAAATGGTTTATGACTGCACTGTTATCGACATTGAATTCATTGCTTATTTTTCTGTTATGGACTGGATTTTCAAAAAGGACGACACTGATTTTATTTATTGTGGTGCTCTTTTCGTCGTTTATATTTACTTATTTGCTGATCGAACGGTTACGACGGTATAACAAGATTTATGATGCGATGAGTAAAGAAGTTCAATTTGATTTTTTGACAGGGTTATACAACTATCGTGGATTTACATATAAATACAATCAATTAAGTCAGCAAAAGAAAATTACTTTTTCGTTACTATTGTTAGATATCGATTATTTCAAAGTGATTAATGATCAATACGGTCACTCTGCTGGAGATGCGGTGCTAGCTCAATTTGCTGAAGTGCTATGTAGCAGTGTGCGCTCATTTGATTATTGTTTTCGCAAAGGAGGAGAAGAATTCGCAATCATTCTTGAACATGTAGAAGAGCATGCAGAAGCGATCAGATGGGCAGAGACGATTCGCCAAAATATTCAAGAGCATAAGTTTGTGATTCCTGATGGCAGAACGGTATCAATGACAGTCTCGCTTGGGATAGGATTTTATCCTTTATATGCTGATGACGAGTTGTTAGAAAAAACCGATCGTGCTTTGTATGAAGCTAAAAAAGGCGGAAGAAATCAGTTTTGTATTGCACACTAAAATAATAAATTTAGCCTATTTAATAAATTCTTCAGACTGACGATGTATATAGATATACTTATTATTTCCGTAGTCAGAGGGACGTGAACAAATGTTGTTCAAAGATTTATTTATGAATTTTTGTATTTTAGCTACATTTTCTTTTTTTGGAAGTATGTTATTGAATTATTTGAATGCTCATTTCAAAACAAGTACGTATATAAAGCGCCAATGGATCGGATTATTTTTTGGTTTGTTAGGAGCTACACTAATGCAATTTACATTTCCAGTAGGAGATAATGTACTATTGGATTTGCGCCAGATATCGATCGTTCTGTCGATTAGTATGGGTGGCAGTGTAGCCGGAATTATTACAACGATTATTATTATGATTACCAGAATTATATTAAGTCCGACGATTGGATTAAGTGCAATATTGGGCTTGGTCAATGCAGCAACTCTCTGTATCGTAGCTTCATGGATTTTTTCACGCAAAATTAGTTTTTATAGAAAATGGTTATATTCAGGAATTGCTTTGACGATTATTGCTATGATCTCGCTCAGTATTGTATTAGGCAAAAATGAAATTGATAAAGTGTTTGTATTTATTATCGTGGAATCCGCAGCGACTTTATTTATTTTTATGCTTACTCGATCTTTACGAAAAAACAATGAATTATTTGAAAAAGTAAGCAAAGAAGCTCAATTCGACTTTTTGACAGGCTTATATAATCCAAGAGCATTTGAGCACAAGTTCGAGCAATTACAACATCAGGAAACAGATATGGCACATTCTCTGCTATTTATCGATATCGATCATTTCAAAAAAGTAAATGATGAATATGGTCATCCGGCAGGAGATGCGGTGCTATTTCAGTTGGCTAACGTGATTCAACAAAGTATTCGCAGTACAGATTATGGAGCTCGCAAAGGTGGAGAAGAATTTGCTGTCTGGCTAGAATACTGCCAATTAACTGAAGCCAAAATTATTGCCGAGACGTTACGCACCAATGTGGAAAAGAAAAAGTTTGTACTACCGGATGGTAAAATCATTCATATTACAATCTCGATAGGTATTGGCATGTACCCGGCGTTGTTGTGGGATGAATTGTTAGAAAAAACCGATCAAGCGTTATATGAAGCCAAACAGCAAGGACGCAATCGCTCCTGCCTTGCTCAGTTTTGAGCTGTTTAGCCCTTTTTAGATCCAAATAATATTTTTATAAGTAAAAAAAATAGAAATACGACCTTAGTATATGGAGGTCGTATTTTTTGCTTTACATACAGCATTCTCTCTTACTTAATTTACTTTTAATTAAAAATTTACATAAAAGAGGAATTAGATAGACAAAATAGAATTATGATAATAAGAGAATCAGAATAGTCATTCTGTCTCTACCTATTCAAAGGAGGAATTGTTATATGCATAAGGTAGTCACGAAGCGGTTAACAGTAGTGCTTTTAACAGCATTATTGATGTTCATTTCTTTATTGGGTGGGTATCGTCCGGTAGCTGAAGCGGCAACAACATTAACGGTTGCACAAGCGATTCAAGCTCAAAGTGGTGGCTCTACAATTACAGTTAAAGGGATTGTGGTTGGACATGCTTCAGGAGCTTCTACAGGTGATTTTGCAAGCCCGTTTGCTAACGATTTTAACGTGCTAATCGCAGATAGCAGCAGTGAACGTACAACTAGCAAATTAGTAGATGTACAATTAAGCAGCTCTTTCCGCTCGCAGTTCGGTTTACAGAGCAATCCAAGTCTAATTGGCAAAACGATTGTCGTTACCGGTACAGCTGGTGCATATAACAATTTTGCAGGTGTTAAAAATCCAACGTCTGTGACTTTAGATGGTGGTACAACGACACCTCCTACTGAACCTGGAACAGATACACCTCTTCCTAATGGAACAGGTAAAAAAGTATTGTTCGATAATACGCATGCTCAAACTGCCGGTGCAGCAGATTGGGTAATCGATGGTGGATTCTCTGACTTTGCAAATGGACTCAAAGCAGACGGATTTACAGTGGATGCGCTAACTCGTCCAATACCGTATACATTTGGAGAGCAAGCGATCACGTATGATAAGCTCAAAGGATACGATGTATTCGTTATCGCTGAGCCTAACGTTCCTTTCAAATCAACAGAACAAGCAGCTATGCTTCAATATGTAAAAGGCGGCGGTAGTATTTTCTTTATTGCCGATCACTATAATGCAGACCGCAACAAAAATCGCTGGGATGGATCAGAAGCAATCAACGGATACCGTCGTGGTGCTTACAGTAACCCGGCAAAAGGAATGAGTGCAGAAGAAGCAGCTTCACCAGCGATGCAAGGTGTGAGTGGTTCCGACTGGTTGGGTACGAACTTTGGTATTCGTTTCCGTTACAACGCTCTAGGTGATGTGAATGCCAATGATATCGTTGCTTCATCACAAGCGTTTGGCATTACAGCTGGTGTAAATTCTGTAGCGATGCATGCAGGATCAACACTTGCTATTCTAGATCCGACCAAAGCAAAAGGTATCGTATATCTACCGTCTTCTGTATCCAAATGGAATAATGCTGTCGATCAAGGCGTATACAATGGCGGCGGACGTGCAGAAGGTCCTTATGCAGCGGTTTCTAAAGTAGGCGCAGGGAAAGCTGCCTTTATCGGTGATTCTTCGCCAGTAGAAGATGCTTCTCCTAAATATCTACGTGAAGAAACAGGCGCTAAAAAGACAACCTATGATGGATACAAAGAAGTCGATGATGCGAAATTATTGGTACAGACGGTAAGATGGTTGGCTGTTAAAGAAAGCTATACCAGCTTAAATCAAGTATCAGGGTTGACGTTAGATAGCCCAACATCATTGATCTCTATCGAGACACCTGCTACATCTACAGAGCCACAAGCTGAACCTTGGGCAGCTCCAGCAGCAGGTTACAAATGGTATGATCCAACAACATTCAAAAACGGCTCTTATGGAGCAGCTTCATAACAGGTAGTTACGAATAGATGTAGCCTATCATATCAAATAAAAACAGCTTTCGACCTGCCTATAAAGCAGAGAAGAAAGCTGTTTTTATATTTTTACCAGTATATTGATTTATTACATTACAAATGTTCCAATCACAAATGAAATTCCGATAATCAAAGAACGTAACAATTGAGCAATCGCCATATTGCCTTTTTCAATCTGTTCACAGACTTTGGTACGAGGAGTTACCCAATCGAATACTAGATACACCAGACACAGAATCACAATACCAACACCTGACCAGATCAATACATCTATCCATGCATCAGAATTAATCGATACCAGCCCGACGATAATACATAACCCTAACATTTTGCTACCCATATACATACCCGCCGCTTGATTACCATCTGCAATCTGCTGATTATCATTGTAGCGTGTCATAAGACTAAAAATATAATACCCTACAAACAGAACAGCAAATAAAATAACTAACCCTATTCCGATATGTAATAAGTCAGTTCCGAAGTTTTTCAACTGTATTTCCTCCTTCAAAATATAAACATATAATCAGTTGTTCAAAAAGCTGATGAGGGAACAATCGCCGCCGCACAATAGCAAGCTAGATTGTCTGTCACTTTGCCTCCTATACGAGGTAGCAATCCAGCAAATTGACCACCTATCACAAAAGCTCCTGTTAACAGATAACCATCAAATGTTCCTTCAGAAGTCGTTACAGAGACAGGCTCCATCGGATGCAGTTGTTGATAGATTTTGGGCTGATTTTCATAATAAGCGGCAATCTCATCATCTTCTGTCTGTGGAGTAGAATCATCACGATAAGTAGACTTAGGTCTATTTAATGAATGTGTTTCCGGTTGTTCGATCAGATGCGTTCCTAATCCTTCACGTCCAAAAAAGCCTTTGACTACATAAGGAATCTGCTGTTGCACAAACACTTGATCTGTAAAATACGTAGGTAACAAATACTGCTGAATCCATTCACATTCTTCGTCTGTAAATAAAGTAAAGCCTGTATAGTCAGCCATCTCCGCATTGCGTTCATACAATGACCAGATTGTCGCCATAAATCCTTTGCTCTGGGTCACGATATGTTGCACCGGATTCAGTAGACCAAGCTTACCGTCAGTTACTAGTTGTAATAAGTCTTCACCGACAGGGCGCTCTGAATCTGCTTCTCGATCTTCTACCAGATACTCTAACGGATATAAGCGATACAGAATATAGATACGTTCTTGCCCATAATACAGTCCTTCACCCGGTATAATCTGTAGTTGTTCTAAAGGTACATATGTAGCTTCAATACCAAGTGCTATACACTGTTCCATCATATATAACGTATTCGCACGATCTTCATCATGCCAGTCATAACTGGTAAAATAGATTACTTCGCCTAATCCCTGATCTTTATAATAATCAACCGCTTGCTTGAACATCTTCTGAATACAACTATTCATCGAAGCAGAAGCAGGCTTTAGATCAGAAGCATATCGTAATAATTCTTGCTCCAAAAAAGCCACTTCAGGCACACCACTTGGTGTATCTGTATTATTTTCGATACATTTCAGCTCGCCTTGAGGGCTAATGATCCAATCTAATCTAGTCAGTCCATCTAACGGAATATCCTGACGAGCACCTTCTAGTAGAGCAGGATGAATCCCTAATTGCTGTAATAGATAATCGTCGGGTAAATGTTGTTGTACAAATCGCAACGTTTTGCGATATAGATGATCTACTTGTTCAGAGCCAATGCGTAGCTGTTCCCATTCATGTGCCTGATAAAGAGTGAGCGCTGTTAAGCAATAAGGCTTCTCGTACATCATATGATAAGGAACCCGTTGTTCGATCTCCGGGGTGAATAGTTGTGCTCTTGTATACGGAAGAGCTCGTGTCTGTCGCATCTAGTTAACCTCCAGAAAAGAAACCGCTAAAGCCACCACTACCAAATCCACTATGGGAGCTACTTTTTTTCGAATATGATGAGCCACTGTGATAGCCACTACTAGTATTACAGTTATATGCATTCCCGTTCTGATCATACTGACAATCGTCATCATACTCATTGCCACAGCCGGAAAGGGTTGCAGGAACGGCGAGCATTAATGAGAAAGCAATCATTTTGGTACGATTATTCATCACTCATTCACCTCATTTAAAAAAATCATCACTTTCTGACGATCTGCATCCAGTACGGTATACAAAATATCATACGTAATATCTTGCTGTACCAAATAGTGATCCAATAAGCGAAGAGCCAGATGAATGGGTGACACATACGAATCGATTGCATCACGACGTTGAAATTGTGTGCCATTCCAGAGCCAATATTCAGGAGCAAGTCCATTCGGATAATCTTTCTGCCCGCTGATCGTGGTGGCTAGACTACGCTGATACGTTGCCGGTAATTCTTCTGCAAATGGACGTAGATAAATCGTATGCTTTTCATGATCTATAGATTCATGAGACACATGAACCCATATACGATGATTAAGTTTTACTGCATCCACTAGCTTATGTACAAATAATTCTTCTTGCGACAGTGAATGAATCTGATACACTTCGCCAACTTCCATCTGCTTGGTTTCTGACCATTCTATATATCGCAGAGGATAATACATACTGTTCACTCCCTTTTGAATAATACATCGATAGACTATTCCTTTTTACGTCGTAATTTGTAAAAAGATGCACATTTTCCAGTATACCGATTTCTTTGCAAATAGGAACAAATATTTCATAAGATATTCGCTATATTTTGCAAAAAAAAGAATATGAATACCAAATTCGCAAACAGTAAAGAGTTGCTTGTATAATGAGCCTAACAACGTTTGTTAATAAGGCAGAGAAGAATAAAATCGCCTTATTTTCTTGGAACAACGTCTGCCACTTTTGTACAGATACAAGGAGGTATGACTTATTATAGATATAATATCGAGAAGCACACGAAAGCAAAAACCTATGTATATTACACCGCTAACTGAATGGATCGCATTGTTGATATTATTGGCGATAGGGCTATGGATACGTGTATGGCTGGGAAGCCATTATGCAGGATTTATGAGCGATCAGAATTTGTTTGTCCAGTGGATGAATGAGATACGGCAGTATGGGCTAGGAACGGTCTATATCCATGATACCAATATTAATTACCCACCCTTATTTTTACTTATTATGCAAGGCTATGCCGCGCTTGTACATGGATTCGGAATTACGATACAAGCAGGTCAATTGTCTTTTAAATGGTTGCTGATCCTACTTGATCTATGTGCATGTATAATCGTCTTTTGTTGGTCGCGTAACATTAGATCCACGCCTACACGCTGGTTATTATTCAGTTTATTTGTATTCAATCCAGCCTTGATCGTCAACAGTTCGATCTGGGGACAAGTTGATATATTAAATGGAATCCTGATGGCAGGTGCGTTACTGACTGTTGTCGCTTTTCCTCTAGTAGCAGGTTTACTATTTGCGATCGCTCTATTTACCAAATTACAAGCGATTGTGATTGCACCTGTGTTCGGATTTTATGTATTAAAATGTATATGGCAACGTCAGATAAAGCCTCTTATTTATATGGTAGTAGGGGCGATCATTCCTGTAGTGGTGGTCGTTATTTATTTTGCCTCGTATGGTGGATTACAAGCGATGTTCAAAGGTGCTTATATCAGCGCTGTAGGCTTGTACACTCAAGTCACCTTGAATGCGTTAAATATCTGGTTTTATGTGATCGGAACTGTTCCCACCATGAACGATACAGAGAAGCTCTGGAACATCATTTCACTACGTAATGTGGGATTTATATTATTGTTGATCGCTGTGATCTATACAGGGATCTATCTTTGGAAATGTCGCGTGCTTTATACAGCCGTTTTGCTCAAAGCTGCTGCATGGATTTCATTTGCCTTTTTTATGTTACCGACAGAAATTCACGAGCGCTACAGTATTCCTGCGCTGATTCTACTGTTACTTATCGCTATGATAGACCGGAAATGGATTGCAATCGCCTGTGTATTGAGTGTAACGATTACGTATAATCTATGGGGCGTGCTAACAAGCAACCTTCCGCGTATACCAGGCATGATCATAGTATGGATTCATCTCTTCATTTTGCTGTGGATGGGCTGGTTAATGTATCGGGAAATGCGGGAAAATAGTAAAAACCAATTACGTAAAAGCACCATACATGCAGAGGAGGCTAGGTGATGGATGTACGATTGAGTGATTTTCGTGAAGAATGGGCGATACAGTTTGCAGAAGAAGCTGAGTTACTTAGAGATATATTTACAGATCAAATCATAGAGATACATCACTTTGGAAGCACATCGGTTCCTTTTTTAAAAGCAAAACCGGTGATTGATATGCTGGTAATCGTTCAGAATATTGAAAAGATGGATGAATGGAACAATCATATGCATGATTTGGGATATGATGTAGCAGGTGAATGGGGAATAGAAGGCAGGCGGTTATTTCGAAAAGGTGGCGATCAGCGCACTCACCATATTCATTGTTATGAACAACATAATCCTCATATCCATCGTCATCTTGTTGTACGAGATTATTTACGTTGCCATCCCGAAGAAGTGACTCGATATAGCCAGTTTAAAGAAGAACTTGCCCAGAAATTCACTACAACCAACGAGTACAGCCCAGCTAAAAAACAATTTGTCACTCAATTAGAACAGCGTGCTTTGCTCTGGTATGCTTTACAATAATAAATAAAGAACGCCTACAAACATCATGTCTGTAGGCGTTCTGGAGTTTACAACCGCCAATCTATTCAATCGGAGGATTATTGTAGCATTTGCGACACACAGGATAATAACTTTCATTACCACCAATTTGAATCTGTTCTCCTGTATACACAGGTTTTCCATCTTTTACGCGCAGGTTCATAATCGCTTTGCGTTCACAGAACCAGCAGATTGTTTTCATTTCTTCAATTTTATCTGCATACAGTAGCATATACTGACTACCTTCGAATAGATTATTTTGAAAATCGTTTTTGAGACCGAAGCCCATCACAGGAATGCTTAACTCATCCACGATGCGTACCAGTTGCAAAATCGCTTCTTTTTTCATAAATTGACACTCATCAATCAATACACATGAAGGCTTAGGCGCATAATTTTTGACAATACTATAGATGTCGGTATCATCATGAATTGCAATAGCCTGACGACGTACACCAATGCGAGAAGAGACATAGCCAGTCTCATCGCGATTATCTAGGGCAGACGTAAAAATCAGAACATGTTTCTCCTGTTCCTCATAGTTGTGGGCAACTTTTAAAATTTCAATCGATTTCCCACTGTTCATTGCACCGTACTTAAAAAATAACTGTGCCAATAGTCGTAATACCCCTTTCTGTAGATCGTTCTTTCTGTCAGCGTGATCTATTGTAGCAGGAATTAACGAGAGAGACCAATGGAAAATCTAACGAAAAAGCAACAAATGCACATCATATCTGTACAGCATCGAAGCTACATTACACCTGTGCTGAAGAAGCTTGAGTTAACAATTGATCCAGTGTGATTACCATTTTACGCAAAGTATGGATATCTTCTGCTGTCCATACATGATCTGGTTGGTATAGAATGTAATTAAGAATTTCTTCACAGATGTGATCAATATCTTCATACGACAGTGTAAGGGCTAATCCTTTGATCGCATGAGCATGACGATGAATACAATCGGGTAATGTACGTTGATCTGCGGATAATCGACCGTGATCATAATCTTCAAAGCGATGTTGCAAATCTTGCATTTTGAGAGAAGCATCCGCCAAAAACCGAATTCTAGTTTGTTGGATGATCTGCTGATACCGATCTGCTTTTGACATGGATTTTTCCCTCCCTATTTTTCTGCAAAGGACGTGTAACCGTTTCATGAAAAAAATAGTTATTATTGATGATAGCGCTCCCTTTACATTGTTGATTAAACAATTATTGGAGACAGAAGATGTAATTGTAGAATCGTATGAGGATGCGGCAGATTTTCTGAAAATCCCTTCACGCATTACAGGGTATGATCTGATTATTCTGGATATTCATTTACCGGATGTGGACGGGCTACATGTACTAGAAAGTCTTAAAAACAAACCAGCTACCAAAGATATCCCTGTTTTACTATTGTCAGGTGATTCTCGTTCTGAAATGGTTATTCGTGGCATGCGTATGGGCGCTATTGATTTTATGACAAAACCAATTGATCCGGCACAATTGATCGAGCGAGTACTGGATCATTTAGACAGAGGAATAGAGGGATCATGAATTCGCTTTTACTGGGTACATTTTAGCACAAATTTTAAGTAAATAAACAGGATGTTTTGTCTGCTTTGGGTATAATGGCTTACTGATTAATCGGCAAAATGAACGTGATATTTAAGATGATATGGAATGAATATTTACAAAACAACAGCCTATCGTTAGCAAATAGGCTGTTTGTGCTGTAGCTTGGAAGCCCAATCCATTAAATGCTATATACATATAAATTCAAACTTGAATACCCTATGGGGGTATGTTAAGATGTAATTATAAACGATCAAGGGGGATACTTTATGGAGAAGATAGATCATCTGAATACAGAAGATTCACTTCATGAGCATCATCAATCTTGCGATCATAGCCCGGGAGAGGTTCGTCGTAGTCATCATTCAGATGAGATGAAAAGCAATATGATCCGTCGACTTAATCGTGTTGAAGGACAGATTCGAGGAATCAAAGGCATGATTGAGAAAGACACTTATTGCGATGATGTGCTGAATCAGATTGCAGCCGCTCAATCTGCTCTGAACTCTGTCGGTAGATTGCTGTTAGAAGGCCATATGAAGAGTTGTGTGGTCGAGCGTATCGAAGCAGGGGAAAATGAAGTGATTGACGAGCTACTTATCACGATTAATAAATTATTGAAATAATATAACGATCATAATCAAAGGAGGATATAATCATGGCAAATATTAAATTAGAAGTAGAAGGTATGTCTTGCAACCACTGTGTTCAAGCGGTAGAAGGGGCACTTCAAGAGATCGGTGCAAAAGGTAAAGTGAATTTGGAAGCCAAATCTGTTGATATTGAATATGATGCAGATCAAGTCGATATTATGAAATTGACCGATGCTATCGAAGAGCAAGGGTATGATGTAGTTTCTACAGGTGGTTAATCGTTAAGATATCCTTATTTCGTATGATCATATAATTCGATCACTTCAACGGAACTGTAGAATTATTGTAAATAAAGTAAATGTGTTGCCCTTAGTGATGCTCAGGGCAACTTTTTTTGAAAATATAAATACCCTATAGGGGTATATAAATGATACCAATAGTATTCAAAAGGAGGTTATTGTGATGAGTGTATCGTCTAATAGTAATATCAGTGATCCCCAATCTTCAGCACCTACACCGGCTTCAGATCAGACCAAACAATTAACGTTACAGATTGGTGGAATGACCTGTGCTGCTTGTGCTACACGTATCGAAAAAGGATTACGTCGTCTAGATGGTGTTGAAGAAGTGAATGTAAATCTAGCGCTTGAACGTGCTTCTGTCAATTATGAACCGTCTATGATTAATAAAGAACAGGTTGAACAAAAAATCGAACAATTAGGTTACCAGTCGCTCAAAGAAACTGTCGACTTGGATATTTCAGGAATGACTTGCGCCGCTTGTGCTACTCGGATCGAAAAAGGGATTAAGCGTATGGATGGTGTGTCTGCGGTCAATGTGAATTTGGCATTGGAGACAGCTAGAGTACAATACACACCGGGTACGCTAGAAACGACAGATATTATCCGCAAAGTAGAAAAGCTAGGATACACCGCTTCACCGAAAAAAGAAGAAGGTATTCAACAACGCCGAGAACATGAGGCAACGATACGTAAATGGAAATTGATAGCGTCTGCGATTTTATCATTACCTTTATTATGGGCGATGGTAGGTCATTTTAGCGTCACTTCATGGATTGGTGTACCGATGTTGTTAATGAATCCGTGGGTACAGTTGATTCTGGCAACACCGGTTCAGTTTGTGATTGGTGGTGCTTTTTATGTAGGAGCCTACAAAGCATTACGTAGTGGAAGCGCCAATATGGATGTACTGGTAGCTCTAGGGACATCGGCTGCTTATTTTTATAGTCTATTTCTGATGATTCGTTCACTGATTGTACCGGGAACGAGTGTGGAATTATATTTTGAAGTCAGTTCTATTTTAATCACATTAATTTTGTTAGGAAAATGGTTTGAATATCGTGCTAAAGGGCGTTCTTCTGAAGCGATACGGAGTCTTATGGGATTGCGTGCATTAACAGCCCGAATCGATCGTGATGGGGAAGAAGTAGAGATTCCTGTAGATGATGTACAGGTGGGACATCTTCTTATCGTCAAACCGGGTGAAAAGATTCCGGTGGATGGCGAAGTGGTAGAAGGTCATTCTTCTATCGACGAATCGATGCTAACCGGAGAAAGTCTACCTGTTGAAAAAACAGTCGGCGATCAGGTAATTGGAGCAACTATTAATCAGAATGGACGACTTAAATTTCGAGCGGTGCATATCGGTAAAGAGACAGCACTATCGCAAATTATTCGTGTCGTTGAAGAAGCGCAAGTCTCCAAAGCACCGATCCAGCGTCTAGCAGATGTCATCTCAGGTATTTTTGTACCGATTGTGGTCGGGATCGCTTTAGTCACCTTTGCTATCTGGTTCTGGGGTGTGGCTCCAGGTGATTTTAGTGGGGCACTGGAAAAAGCGATTGCTGTTCTAGTGATTGCTTGTCCTTGTGCATTAGGGCTTGCGACACCGACATCGATTATGGCAGGCTCTGGTCGGGCTGCGGAATACGGTATTTTATTTAAAGGCGGAGAGCATTTAGAAGCCGCACATAAAGTAGATACGGTTGTATTAGACAAAACAGGTACGATTACACGCGGCGAACCAGTTGTGACTGATATTCAATTTGCGAACAATAGTCAAGAGATGTCTGAACAGCAATGGTTGCAATGGGTAGCAGGAGCAGAGTCGGCTTCTGAACATCCACTTGCCAAAGCTATCGTACAAGGTATCAAAGAACGCGGATTACAAGCAGAATTAGTAGATACTTTTGAAGCGATACCTGGTAAGGGTATCCATGCTACGATCGGCGCACAATCGTTATGGATCGGAACCCGTCAATTGTTACAATCTCAGCAGATTGATGTACATGATCTAGAAGCAGAGATTCAAGAGGTAGAACAGCAGGGTAAAACAGTGATGTTAACTGCAATCAATGGACAATATGCAGGTTGGATTGCTGTAGCCGATACAGTCAAAGAAACATCACAGGCGGCGATTGCTCGTCTCAAACAGATGGGCTTACATGTCATTATGATTACAGGTGATAATGAACGTACTGCTCAAGCGATCGCTGCGCAGACAGGTGTAGACCAAGTATTAGCAGGTGTACTTCCTGAAGGCAAAGCAACTGAAATTAGCCGTTTGCAACAACAAGGTCGAATCGTAGCTATGGTCGGTGACGGTATCAATGATGCGCCTGCTCTGGCTACAGCCAATACAGGGATTGCGATCGGTACAGGAGCAGATGTAGCGATAGAAGCCGCAGATATCACCTTAATGCGCGGTGATCTGAATGGAATTGCAGACGCGATTATGCTCAGTCGACGTACAATCCGTAATATTCGGCAAAATCTATTCTGGGCACTGGCTTACAATGTGATAGGGATTCCGATTGCAGCGATAGGTTTGTTAGCACCATGGTTAGCAGGAGCAGCAATGGCATTTAGTTCGGTATCGGTTGTATTAAATGCGTTACGCTTACAACGAATTAAATTGTAATAGACTTGCATTAACGTATAATTAATATGATAATAGTTATATATAGTCAGTTAGTTATAAATGATTAGTAGACAGGAGTGTTCGTATTTATGAATGATACCATTTCTTTATTGATGAAACACCGTTCGATTCGTAGCTATAAACCTGATCCGGTAACCGAAGAACAGTTAGAAGCGATTATTGCTGCTGGACAAATGGCATCTAGTTCTAGCAATGTGCAAGCATACAGTGTGATTGCAGTTACAGATCCAGAGCGTAAGTCCAAATTGTCTGTATTAGCAGGCAACCAACCTTATATCGAGCAATGCCCTGTATTTTTAGTATGGTGTGCGGATATGTATCGTCTGGAAAATGCAGTTCAACAACATATGCCTGACGCAGAATCTTATGGTGATGCTGCTGAGAACTTTATTGTTGCTACTGTTGATGTAACATTAGCTGCACAAAATGCTACAGTAGCCGCTGAATCTTTGGGTCTGGGCGTTGTGTATATCGGCGGAATTCGTAACCATATTGAAGAAGTCTCTGAATTCTTGAATTTGCCTGACCATGTGTATCCTGTATACGGTATGTGTCTTGGTTATCCGAATCAAGAGCCAGGTATTCGTCCACGTTTACCACAGAAAGCTGTTTTGCATCGTGAGTCGTATCAAGCAGATACTACATTAGAAGCGATGAAAGAATACGATGATACGATGGTTCGCTATTTGTCTGAGCGTACCGGCGGAGCCAAAACAGCGCCATGGTCTGCACTGATGGCTGAAAAAATGACCGCTCCTTCACGTATGCAATTAAAATCGTTCTTAGAACGCAAAGGCTTCAACAAACGTTAATTCAAAACCATCATCATAGCACTAAAAAATAGTATACAAAAAACCGTTATCCTATGATCTTCGTAAGAAGAGCTGATAACGGTTTTTTTTGTATATTATTCTGAA